>PTLJ01000099.1 GCA_002938045.1 Alphaproteobacteria bacterium MarineAlpha3_Bin4 | reverse complement strand
CGCCGCCGCCTTCGCTGCCAGACCCGCTACCACCATCGTCGGGTCCGCCCCAGCCGGGATCGGTGCCTCCGGCACTGTCTCCGCCGCCACTGCGACTGTCCAGCATCGTTAAGGTCGAGTTAAAACGCCCTAGCACTACTTCGGTGAAGTATTTCTCGATGCCGTCGTTGCCAGTCCATTTGCGGGTTTGCAGCTGACCCTCGACGTAGACCTTCGAGCCCTTCTTCAGGTACTTCTCGCAAATATCGGCGATGAATTTGTCGAAAACAACGACCCGGTGCCATTCGGTCTTCTCGCGCCGCTCGCCAGTCTCGCGGTCCTTCCAATTCTCCGAGGTAGCGACAGACATACTGACTATCTTGTCGTTGTTCTGAGAAAAGCGAATTTCAGGGTCGCGCCCTAAATTTCCGACAAGAATGACTTTGTTGACTGAACCTGCCATAGGCCCCCCACCACCAGGAAAATCGGGTCCGGACTCTACATCCTTCGCGCTAGTGGGGCCAGCCCAAAGGGCACCACCGCCGATCTGATCATCATCTCAACAGCGGAGTCGAGTCGGTCAATGGTTTGTTGGCTTTTTTGCGGATTTAACGGCCCGTTTATGTAAAACAGGCCTGTCTAGCGGCGTATTTGTAGCTGTGGATTCGCTTTACCGAACACCAAATCCCATATAATCCTAGTTCTTTCGTACTGCCCAAATCCAACCAAGAGCTCCAATGCAAAAAATCAAGGTGCGCGGCGCACGCGAACACAACCTTCGTAATATCGACGTGGAAATTCCACGCGATTCGCTATGTGTAATCACCGGCTTGTCCGGTTCGGGAAAGTCGTCACTCGCCTTCGATACCATTTACGCCGAGGGCCAACGCCGTTACGTCGAGAGCCTGTCGGCTTACGCTCGACAATTCCTGGAGTTGATGCAGAAGCCGGACGTTGATGCCATCGAGGGATTGAGCCCGGCAATTGCCATCGAGCAGAAGACAACGTCTCGCAACCCGCGCTCAACGGTCGGCACGGTCACCGAAATCTACGATTACATGCGGCTCTTGTTCGCACGCGTCGGGGTCCCTTACTCACCTACCACCGGACTACCGATAGAGGCCCAGACAGTCAGTCAAATGGTTGACCGAGTGATGGAGATGTTGGATGGCACGCGCCTCTACCTGTTGGCGCCCACCGCACGAGGCCGAAAGGGCGAATACCGAAAAGAATTGGCTGCGATCGCCAAACGCGGTTTCCAGCGCGTGCGCATCGACGGCGAGCTCTACGAGATCGAGAACACGCCGGCGCTCGACAAGAAGTACAAGCACGACATCGAGGTCGTCGTTGACCGCCTGGTGGTACGCAACGGCATTGAAACGCGCCTCGCTGATTCGATTGAAACGGCGCTCGATCTAGCCGACGGCCTAGTCTACGTGGACGACGCCGACGCAACGGCGCAAGTGGCGCTAAAGAATCGCAAGAAAGCAGGCGGCATCAAGGACAACGTGCCCAAAGGCCGAACCGTGTTTTCAGCCAAGTTCGCTTGCCCCGTATCCGGCTTCGCCATCGACGAGATCGAGCCCAGGCTGTTTTCGTTTAACAATCCGTTCGGGGCATGCCCGGCGTGCGACGGCTTGGGGACCGAAATGTACTTCGATCCTGACTTGGTAGTTCCCGACGACCGCCTGTCCTTGGCCCAAGGCGCCATTTCTCCGTGGGCCAATTCGTCGTCCAAATACTACGGGCAAACGCTGGAGAGCCTGGCCCAGCATTTCGGCTTCAATCTAACTCATCCGTTCGCCAAGCTACCAAAGCAGACGCGCCAGATGACCCTGTTTGGCTCCGGCAAAGAAGCCGTGACCATGCGCTACCATGACGGCAACAAAGCTTACGACATCAGTAAGCCTTTCGAGGGCGTGATCCCCAACATGGAGCGACGCTGGCGCGAGACCGATTCTAGTTGGGTGCGCGATGAGCTTAGTCGCTACCAGACAGTAACTGGTTGCTCGACCTGTAACGGTCATCGCCTCAAACCAGAAGCGTTGGCGGTCAAGATCGCTGGGCGGCACATCTCGGAAGTAACAGAGATGCCAATTGAAGAGGCACACCGTTGGTTCGCCGGGCTAGATCAGCACCTGACCGACCAGCAACGGGAGATCGCACGGCGCATCCTGCGTGAGATCAACGAGCGCCTGGGCTTTCTGACCAACGTCGGGCTGAAGTACCTGACGCTCAGTCGCTCGTCAGGAACGCTTTCCGGCGGCGAGAGTCAACGCATCCGCCTCGCCTCCCAGATTGGCTCAGGCCTGACTGGCGTCCTCTACGTCCTCGACGAACCTTCCATCGGCCTACATCAGCGTGACAACGCACGTCTGCTGACAACTCTCGAGCATCTGCGCGATATCGGCAACACGGTCATCGTCGTCGAACACGACGAGGAGGCCATCCGCAGTGCCGATTACATTATCGACATCGGTCCCGGGGCCGGCATCCATGGCGGAGACGTGGTCGCTGGCGGCACGCTGGAACAGGTGATGGCGACTGCCGACAGCCTGACCGGACAGTACCTGACTGGCACACGCCAGATCCCGATTCCTGCGGAGCGCCGGCAACCTAAGCGTGACCACGCGCTGAAGGTGCTGGGTGCTCGCACCAACAACCTAGCCAGCATCGATGTCACGTTCCCCTTAAGCACTTTCACCTGCATCACGGGCATCTCGGGCGGCGGTAAGTCGAGTCTCGTGGTCGAGACCCTTTACAAGACGCTGGCGCGTCGGCTGCACGGCGCCCGCCTGCACCCGGGCGACCACGACGGTCTGGAGGGTATCGAACGCGTCGATAAGGTGGTCGATATCAACCAATCGCCGATCGGTCGAACGCCACGCTCCAACCCAGCCACCTATACCGGCGCCTTCACGCCTATCCGCGACTGGTTCGCAGGTCTACCGGAAGCTAAGGTGCGTGGATACAAACCGGGCCGATTCTCGTTCAATGTCAAGGGTGGCCGCTGCGAAGCCTGCCACGGCGACGGTGTTATTAAGATTGAGATGCACTTTCTACCCGACGTCTATGTCCAATGCGACGTCTGTAAGGGCTCGCGCTACAACCGCGAAACGCTGGAGATTCGCTTCCGCGACAAGTCCATCGCCGACGTTCTCGACATGACAGTCGAGGAGGCGACCGGGTTTTTCAAGGCGGTACCGTCGATCCGAGACAAGATGAAGACGCTGGAGCGCGTCGGCCTCGGCTACATCCACCTCGGCCAGCAGGCGACGACGCTCAGCGGCGGTGAGGCGCAGCGTGTCAAACTGGCCAAGGAGCTTAGCCGCCGGGCTACGGGAAAGACTATGTACATCCTAGACGAGCCGACCACAGGGCTGCATTTCAACGACGTTGAAAAACTGCTCGAAGTACTTCATGCCCTTGTCGAGAGCGGTAACACGGTGGTTGTCATCGAGCATAACTTAGAAGTCATCAAGACTGCGGATTGGATCATCGACCTAGGCCCCGAGGGCGGCGTTAATGGCGGCCGCGTTGTCGCCAAAGGCACACCGGAGGACGTCGCCGATGTCGCCGATAGCTTCACCGGTCAATACCTCGCTGAGCACCTGGGGCTCAAGAAGGCGAAGCGCAAAAAGAGCGCGTGAGCGGAAACGAAGGAAAGCGTATCCGATGGCAATGACTGGCTCCCTCCAGAACAACCTTGCGGCCACGGGTTTCAACGCGGCGACCCAGTCAATCGGTGTCAACATCATCTCCGGCGCCATCGCCGACTCCGGCAAAACACTAGGCCAAGCGGTAGTCCTCGACGCCGGTTGCGGCGGCGGCCATTACTCAAAGGCGCTGATTGGTCGGGTCGGCCAGATCGACGCCGTCGATATCTCCAACGCGCAGCTTGCCATTGCACATCGCCGGCTCGCTGATGAGGCGCTCGACGGGCGGATCCGGTTCCATCACTGCGACATACAGGCGCTACCGTTCCCCGACAACCATTTCGATGGCGTCATGGCCAACCAGGTGCTGAGCCACTTGGAAACAGATGACAACGAGAAATACGCTCTGCACAGCCGGGTGCTGGGTGAGTTCTTCCGAGTGCTGCGGCGGGGCGGTGCGTGCGTCCTCAACTGCACTACGCAGACGCAATTGCGCGAGGGTTTCTGGCATTACAACCTGATCCCGGACGCGCTCGAAGCCTATTTGCCGCGGACAGTGCCTTCGGCGCGGCTGGTCGAACTGTTACACGCGGCTGGGTTCGTGTTCGAGGGCCGAACCGTGCCGCTCGACGCTCTGCTAATTGGAAACCGCCATTTTGAGCCGACCGGGCCGCTGGATCCGAGTTGGCGGCGCGTCGACCCGGTGTGGACAACGGCAACAATGCATCAGATTGGCAACGCCGAGGAACGGCTCCGTGCGATGCAACGCGAGGAGGAACTCGACCACTACCTCGCCAAATTGGACGACCGGCGACCGCGCGTGGGTCAGTGCACTTTCTTCGTTGCCAGAAGGCCGTAACCGAGCGCTCTGCGGGTCAAGCCTCGGAGGTATCAAATACGCGTGACGCGAAGGCCGGGTAGGTCTTGGCAATCTCGCCGGCAATCTTGGTCCGCAAGATGTCGAGCCTGTCAGGTTCGGCGGCCGGCGTTTCCGGCACCCGTTTCGGCACTTCAAAGTCGAAGCCAGTATTGTCACGCACCTCTTCCAGACTGTGCCCGGGATGTACTGTTTCGAGACGGAAGCGACGCGTCGTCGCGTCAAACGACATCAAGCAGAGCTCGGTTAACAAGACCTTCGGACCGCCGGGCCGGTAGACGTCGGGCGCGCTGGTGCCCGGTGCACTGACAAAATCGACCCGCGGCACGAACACCCGACGCGTGTGCTCGAGCCGGAACAAGATCATTTTCGGCACCATGAAGTACATGAAAGTTGAGCCGAACGAACCCGGGAAACGCTTGTCGATATTGGGATAGGCGCCGGTGCCAACGAGGTTGAGATTGGCCCCGCCGTCGATCTGAGCGCCGCCGAGGAAGAAGGCGTCGATGCGGCCTTGGCCGGCACAGTCGAACAACTCGCAGCCACCGTCAGTGAACGGGTTGTTGGCGTTGCCGTGGATGATCGAGACGCGCACGCGGCTACTGGTGATCTCGCGCACCAATAGCGCAGCGCATCCCGGGATCGGCGACGCCGCCCCAACCGCTACGTGCCGGACCGCCGGGTCGTCTAGCAATCTGGCGATGACGCAGACGAGGAATTCGTCCAGCGACGCTGTCATTCTGCTGCTAGCCCTGCGCCGCCGCCGAGTGCGTGTTGCATGTAGGAGCGGAAGCCGTCTTCCGTCGCCGCCGCTTCAGCGTAGGCGCGGATAGCGTCGCGGTCGGCCCTGTAGTGGTCGATTAGCCCTAAAGGCTTGCAGCCTTCCGGCACTTCGGCGATAGCGCTGATGTAGAACGCCGGCAGCACGCCTGCGGCAGTCGCCTCATCGGCCATCAGGTCGTCGTCGGTGATGCGCTCGACCGTGACCACCGTTTCGCTAGCCGCATGGGCCATGGACGCTAGCTCGCGCCGGCGGCCAATCCATACATTGCCTTCACGGTCGGCCACAGGGGAATGGAACACTGCCACGTCGGGACGGATCGCAGGAATCAGGACGATCGGACCGTTACCGGCCTCGAGTGGGTCATCGACCTCGCGCCAGTCGTCACGATTAGCGAGCACGTCGGAGCCGATTATACCGCCCAGGGGCATGAAAGGAACGCCCTTCTCTACGGCCTGTAGGGCCGTGTGGACGGCCGGACAGGTGGAATCTCGCATGGCGATAGTACCTTCCTCGCAGGCAGCCGTGAAGCGCGGCGCCGGCCCCGCCTCTCCAAGGCTGACAGCGGCGGCCTCGAGTGTCTTGACACACCCCGCTCCGACCAGCATGTCGATGGCCATGCCGCCGATCGGCACCGCCAGCACATGCAGGTCCTTGACCGGCCGCTGGATCAGGGCCCGGATTAAGGTCATCGGCACGAAGCTGTATTCCGGCGGCACCGCTAAGAGCACGCCGTCGGCGACCCGCTGAGTTAGAGTTTTAAGCGGTTCGAGAACAGTCATGTTGATATCATAGGCCGGATCAGAGTGGCATGAAACGGTCTCACAACCAGAACAGGTCGCCAAATAGGCAGGAACGTGCGCGGTGGGCGCTTGAATGGCCGCAAGCGCAAACGGGTGATCAACGCCCGCGCGCGGGCCGATCTTCGATGCCTGACCAACGCACGCTCAGGTAGCGGCGGCATAGGCGCCCTAGGCGAGCCTAAAGCGGTAACCAGGAATTCTCGCGGGCATAATGCAGATTGCCGATGTTGCCGCCAACCTGCA
>PTLJ01000098.1 GCA_002938045.1 Alphaproteobacteria bacterium MarineAlpha3_Bin4 | reverse complement strand
CGGCCCGGTCGGCGAATGGCTGGGGTTGGTCGCCGGCATTTCGTTCTCCGACGTCGAGAACCGCCCGTCGCGGTTAGCCGCTCGCGGGGGTGTCGGCGCCGTAATGGGGATGAAGAAGGTCAAGGCGGTGGTCGTCGACCGCCACAAGATGCCGCCCTTCCACGACCGTAAAAAGCTGATGATGAGTGTGCGCGAGTATGGCACCCGGATAAGCGAGTCGGTACCAATCCAGAACATGGCCAAGTTCGGCACCGCTACGGTCGGCGACTTTACCAATAAAATCGGCGGACTGCCGGTACGTAATTTCAGCGCCGGTCAATTGGTCAATACCGATGACGATGTGTTCGAACTCGGCGGCGACCACATCCACGCAAGGAATTCGGAACGCGGTGGCGACACCACCCACGCCTGTATGCCCGGCTGCATGATCAAGTGCTCCAACGTCTGTGTCGACAGTGATGGCAAGGAGATTGTCTCGCCTTTGGAATACGAGACGCTCGGCCTTTTGGGAAGCAATTGTGGGCTAACCGACCCCGATCACGTCGCCCGGCTCAACGCCGTCTGTAACGACCTCGGCATCGATACTATCGAAATCGGCGGTACGCTGGGCGCGTTGATGGACGCCGGCCACGCTGAATTCGGTGATGTAGAGTTCCTGGGCCAGGCGCTCGATGACATTGCCCAGGGCAACGAACGCGGCCGTCTTTTGGCGCAAGGGGCTGCTCGGGTCGGCGAGCATTTCGGCGTCGAGCGGGTGCCGGTGATTAAGAAACAGACAATTAGCGCCTACGATCCCCGCGTCATCGAAGTCACCGGCATCAGCATGATGTACACGGCTCAGGGTGCCGATCACACCGCCGGCAACCTGCCGGCAGCTGAATGCGACGGTAAGACGACGGAGGAGCTGACCAAGGAAAGCCTCCATATGCAGGTGATGTGCGCGGCAGTCGATTCGCTCGGTCTCTGCGTGTTCGGGCGCTCGGTTACCAACGAACATCCGGAGATGATTATCAACGCCGTCAATGCGGCGTTCGATGCCGGGCTAGATATGGAATTCTTTGAAGAGTTGGGTCGCGAGACGATCCGCATGGAGAAAACCTTCAACACGGCCGCCGGCTTTAATGAGGAAGACGACGAGTTGCCCGAATTCTTCTACTCGGAGCCTCTGGCGCCAAGCGGAAAAACTGCTCGCCACCGCAGCACCGACGTCAATCGGGTAATCCGCGAGGCCTTGGGCTGATAACTGCTGGCCGCATGGATCCGCGGCCGCTCCTCGTTCGAACGAAATTGGTCATGACTCCCAGCGAGCGCCTCCTCCAGAGGCCGGAGGATGCCGAGTGTCATGGTGATTGCGACCGGCGCGCCCCCGATGACGACGTGAACCCACAGCGGCGGCAAGAAGATCAATTCCTGCGTCAGCGCGACGTCTTCGAAGGGGTCGACTTCAGCGATCAAGAGATGCGGCGCCACCACTTACAAATCGATCAGGTTGATATTGCTCAAGCGTGGCAGCTCGTCATCCGACAAGGTGGCGCTCCTGCCATTAGGCGTGGGCCCGCATGTTGTGGGGATGCAGATCATCGGAATAGGGAACGGAAGGGATACCGGTTATTGCAATCGCCTTATCAAGCGGACGATCCCATTATTGTCCGTTACCGGGAATGCCGAAACGAGAAGTCGGCGATCCGTTGAGACCTCAGGCATTTCATGGAATTGTCCGGTTCGCGCCGCTACCCGTGCATATACCCCAAACCGCCCCACCAATAGACGCAGCCGAACAGAAACAGCCACACCACGTCGACGAAGTGCCAATACCAAGCGGCCGCCTCGAATCCCACGTGTTGCTCAGGAGTGAAGTGACCCAACTTGCACCGCCAATAACAGACGCCCAGGAAGAGCGTGCCGACAATCACATGGAAGCCGTGGAAGCCCGTCGCCAGATAGAACGTTGAAGAATAAATACCGTCGGTGAACCCGAACGTGGCATGGGCATATTCGTATGCCTGTGCACAAGTGAAAATTAGGCCAAGGGCGACCGTCAGAAACAGCCCGTCCGCGCACCGGGCGTGGTTGTTTAGTTTCAGCATGTGATGGGCGTAAGTAACGGTAACGCCTGAGCTCAATAGAATTATCGTATTGATAAAAGGTAGGCCAAAGGGATCCAGGGGAATGACCCCTTCCGGTGGCCACACCGTATGCGCGGCCTTCGACAGCATCGGCACCGTGGCATTGAAGAAGGCCCAGAAGAAGGCGAAGAAGAACATTACTTCCGAAGCGATGAACAACACCATGCCCATGCGAAGCCCGTGCCGAACAACCTCGGTGTGATCGGCACCGTTGTTCGCTTCATGGACCACTTCGCGCCACCAGCCGTACATGCAATAGAAGAGGACCGCCAACCCGGCCAGAAGCACCCAATTGGCTCCCCCCTGCATGTACCAAACCGCGCCGATCGCCGTTATGAAGGCGCCAAGCACACCGACGACCGGCCACTTACTGGGCTCGACCATGTGAAATGGGTGGGTCTTTTCACCACTTGCCATCAGTGTTCTCCAATCGGTTCGCCTTCACGGCTTTAGCTGCTATTGGGCGATGGATTCTGTGCCGCCTCTTTCGTGGTTCGGTGGACACGGGCATTACTCGTCTTGTCGTCTACAGGTGGCTCGCCAGCAGCAGTCGGGAAAAAGGTATATGACAACGTTATGGTCCGCAGTTCACGAGTATTGGGGTCGTTGAAAATTTCCGGATCGACAATAAATTCCACTGGCATCGGCAACTCCTCGCCTGGCGCCAGGGTCTGCTCGGAAAAACAGAAACAATCGATCTTCGAGAAGTATTTGGCCGCCTTGTAGGGCGCCACGTTGTAGGTGGCGGTGCCGGTAACGGCCCGTTCACCCATGTTCTTTGCCGTGTAAAAGGCAAGCCTAGATTCACCCAGCTTGACCGTGACCTGGCGCTGTTTTGGTTTGAACACCCACGGCAGTTCGCCATTGGTGTTTGCATCGAAGCGGATCTTGATGACACGGTCGGAAACGACCGCCTCCGACGCGATTGCTCCAATTTTCGGCGTCCCGCCATAGCCGGTAACCTGGCAAAATAATTGGTAAAGAGGAACCGAGGCGAAGGCCAGCCCGACCATGCCACCAGTGACGGCGAATAGAGCCGCTGCCGTCATGCCGTTGTACTTATGGGTTCGTGCCATCTCTAAACCTCGCTGCCCAACACCTACTCCGCCGGGGCCTGGACGGTCATGTCGGGCAGAACCTCATGGGTATGGAACGGCGCCGGGCTGTCGACCGTCCATTCCAGGGTCGTCGCGCCTTCGCCCCATTGATTTGCCGGGACCTTGTCGCCGGCCGCAAAAGTTCGCCAGACGATGAACAAGAACAGGACCGTACTGATCGACGTGATCAAGGCGCCGATGGAACTGACGTAGTTCCAGCCCCAATAGTTGTCCGGGTAATCTGGTATCCGGCGCGGCATCCCGGCCATGCCGAGGAAGTGCTGCGGGAAGAACAAGACATTGACGCCAATGAAAAACATCCAAAAATGGATCTTCGCCAAGGTTTTCGGGTACTGTCGGCCGCTCATCTTGCCGATCCAGTAGTAAAAGCCAGCAAATATGGATAGAACGGCGGCAATTGCCATCACGTAATGGAAGTGGGCAACCACAAAATAGGTATCGTGCCATGCTAGGTCCATGCCGGAATTGGCCAGGGCGACGCCGGTGACGCCGCCCATGACAAACAGGAAGATGAAGCCGCACGCAAACAGCATCGGCGCGGGGAATTCAAGCGAGCCGCCCCACATGGTAGCGAGCCAGCTAAAGATCTTGACGCCGGTTGGCACGGCGATCACTAGTGTCGCGGCGACAAAATAGGCCCGCGTATCGGCATCCAGGCCAGCCGTGTACATGTGGTGCGCCCATACCACAAAACCAACAAAGCCAATAAAAACCATGGCATAGGCCATGCCCAGATAGCCGAAGATGGGCTTTTTGGAAAACGTCGAGATTACCTGGCTAATGATGCCGAAACCCGGAATGATGATGATGTACACTTCCGGGTGGCCGAAAAACCAGAACAGGTGCTGCCAAAGGATTGGGTCGCCGCCGCCGGACGTTTCAAAGAAGGAGGTCCCGAAATTGCGGTCTGTGAGCAGCATGGTGAGGCCACCCGCCAATACCGGAATCGCCAACAGCAACAGAAATGCCGTAACCAAGATCGACCAAACGAATAGGGGCATGCGGTGCATGGTCATGCCCGGGGCGCGCATGTTGAAGATGGTAACGATTAAGTTGATGGCGCCGAGGATTGAGGACGCACCCGCCAGGTGCAAGCTCAGAATACCCAAATCGACGGCCGGGCCAGGATGGTATTCGACATTGGAAAGCGGCGGATAGACGGTCCAGCCGGTGCCGGGGCCGCCTTGCGTGAAGGCTGAGATGAGAAGCAATACCAGGGCTGCTGCCACAAGCCAGAAGCTGATGTTGTTCATGCGCGGGAAAGCCATGTCCGGAGCGCCGATCATCAACGGCACGAACCAGTTGCCGAACCCGCCGAACATTGCCGGCATGACAACGAAAAACACCATAAGAAAGGCGTGTCCCGTTACCAGTACATTGTAGAACTGGAAATCGGTAATGAACTGAATGCCCGGGTACATCAACTCTAGGCGTATCAACACTGACATGGCGCCGCCGATAATTGCGGCGACTATCGACAGGATGATATACATGGTGCCGATGTCTTTGTGGTTGGTGGAATAGAGCCACCGTCGCCATCCGTGGGGATGGTGATCATGGCTACCGTGCGCAGCCGTTGCTTCGTTAGCCATTCCTCGGTCCTCTCTTCAGACTCTCGAACCGCTCAACCCTAGCGGACCCGAGTATCTGCCTTGGCCACGCGAACCCCGGCATTGCTGTTCTCACCAGCGAATTCCTGTTTTGCCTGTTCGACCCATGCCGCGAAGTCGGCTTTGGAAACGGCCTTAATGTGAACCGGCATGAATCCGTGGTTGACCCCGCAAAGCTCCGAACACATGCCGTAGTAATCGCCCTCGGAATTGATGCGGACCCACGATTCATTGACGCGCCCCGGCACCGCGTCGAGCTTCAGCCCAAGCGACGGAACGGCCCAGTTATGGATTACGTCGGCCGAGGTGAATAAAAGGCGAATATTGGTCTCGGCCGGCAGGACGACCGAGTTATCGACGCTCAGGAGGCGTGGCTGGCCGGGCTCAAGGTTTTCGTCCTCTATGATTATGCTATCGAAGGCGAACGCGCCGTGGTCGGGATATTCATACGACCAGTACCACTGATTGCCGATGACCTTAAGGGTCATCTCGCCTTCCTCGATCCTGTCGGCGTAGTAGAGAAGCTTCAAGGACGGAACGGCGATGATAATTACAAGGAGCAGCGGAACGGCCGTCCAGGCGACTTCCAGTATCGTGTTATGAGTCGTCTTAGACGGCACCGGGTTAGACTTGGCATTGAAGCGGATGATGATGTAGCCCATGAGCACCAACACCAGCACGACGATCAAAACCTCGATAATGAAGATAAAATTGTGAAATTCGATAATCCGTTCCATGACCGGCGAAGCCGCTGGTTGGAACCACATCTGCCAGGGCTCGGAACGACCCGCGGCAACCGCGGTTTCAGCCAAGAAAACGATGGCGAGCCCAATTGCCGGCACAAGGACGAATAATCTGCTGCGTATGATCCCCATCCGAAGTCCCTGATATTCCAGCGGCCGGACGGCAGCCGGCCATTGTAGACCGTCTTTAATATCCTGCCTTAACAGCCTTTTTATCCGCCTTGTTCGGTTCAGGCAAGCAAAGGAACCCTTCCGCGATCGGCGGTCTCTTGGCACGGGAATAATCTCTAATCAAGCGAAGAGATTGTAGTGAACTTTTTTGGTAACTTCAGATTGTCAGATCAGTTTTCAGAACCCGCAGGTCCCTGTGTACACACCCTCGACAGATGCTATTGAATTCGATGTCTCAAATATACAGGTTTCGTGCGCCGGGACGCAGCCGTCAAAGCTTCATTGTAGTAAATTGTTTTGGCCGTTTGGCCAGGTTCTGCGGGAATATTAAGCTAGGAGCCACCCAACGAAAAGAACAGGCCTCGTGTCGCAAAGACGTAGCCGCCTTCGTGAGTCATCAGGAACACAAACAGACAAACAGCCAGCACCGGAAGCGATATGGCGTAAACCAAAGCCAATCGTTCCCAAGCCAAGTGCATAAAGACGGCGATGATCAGCCCGGCCTTCAACACCATGAAAATAAGAATCAGCGACCAACGGAGGTACCCTTCAACGTGAAAATAGTCGACGAGATATGAACAG
>PTLJ01000097.1 GCA_002938045.1 Alphaproteobacteria bacterium MarineAlpha3_Bin4 | reverse complement strand
CCGACGCTAACTTCCGCGACGTTTTCGGAAAGCGGTTGAATTCCGCCATTCGCGCCGAGATCGGCAAGATCCTGTTGGGCGACATGCTGACCGAGAAACGAGCCGCGGTGATGGATCTGATTTCAGAGCAGATGAAGGCGCAAGGGGCCGAGTTCGGCACTGAGGTGATAGACGTGCGTATCGGCCGCACTGACCTTCCGGACACCACGGCGCAGGCGGTCTACAATCGCATGCGTTCCGACCGCGTCGCCCATGCGGCGGAACTCAGAGCCAAGGGCGAACAGGAGAAGATTAGGATCCAGGCCGAGGCCGACAAGGCGCGCACCATCATCATCGCCGAAGCCAAGAAAACCTCAGAGATCCTGCGCGGCGAAGGCGACGGAAAGCGCACCGAGATCCTCAACGCAGCCTACGGCCAGGACCCTGATTTCTTCGATTTTTACCGCTCCATGGAAGCGCTCGGCAACGCCATCCAGGAGGGGACGACGATGGTCCTGAGTCCGAGCTCGGAATTGTTCCAGTTCTTCAATTCGCTCCCCGTACCGAAGGACGGCAATTAGGAGTCGCAACGGCCTCGGCGCCGTGCGCGGATTGATGACAGCATGGCCGATCTTTTTACCGCGCTCGCGCTCGCCATCACCATCGAGGGGGCGGCCTATGCGTTGTTTCCGGACGGCATGAAAGGGATGATGCGCCAGGTGTTGGAATTGCCGACGACGACACTCAGGGGGGCCGGCCTAACGGCAATGGTGTTCGGTGTGGCGGTGGTCTGGCTTATTCGGGGCTGATCGGCAGTCAAATTTGCCCCCGAATTGTCCCCAGTGGACCATTATGCGGCCACATTTGTCGCCCATATGGACGGTAATCACGTCCTTTCAGGCCGACAGAGTTGCATGCTGACGGGGCGCGGAAGTGATTCTTAAGATAGAGACCGAATCGTGGGGAGACCCCCGGTTTGTGGTGAGAAAGGTAAATTTGGAATGACTACTGTACTTGCCTGGCGGCCGCCCAACCGCAAAGACCTGATCAACAGCATCCTCGCCGCTATCGTGGCTTCGATCATGATCGCAACGGCGACGGCGGCGCAAGCTAAGGCGGCGCCGGAGAGCTTTGCAAATCTAGCGCAGAAACTGTTGCCGTCCGTGGTCAATATTTCGACCACCCAGGTCATCGAGAGCCGGGCCGGGCCAGAGCTACCGCAATTTCCACCGGGCTCGCCGTTCGAGGAGTTCTTCAAGGAGTTCTTCGACCGCACACACCCGCAAAATCGTTCGCGCCGTGCGACATCGCTGGGGTCCGGCTTCGTCATCAGCGATGACGGCTACGTGGTCACCAACAACCACGTCATTCAAGAAGCCGCCGAGATCACGGTCATCCTACAGGACACAACGCGGTTGACAGCGGAACTGGTCGGTCGCGACCCGAAGACCGACATCGCCGTGCTTAAGGTCGAGACTGACAAGAAACTGTCGGCGCTCGAATTCGGCAACTCCGCCAAGTCGCGCGTCGGCGACTGGATCGTCGCCATCGGCAACCCGTTTGGCCTTGGCGGCACCGTCACTGCCGGCATCATCTCGGCCCGTGGGCGCGATATCGGCGCCGGCCCCTATGACTATTTCATCCAGACCGACGCCTCTATCAACAGAGGCAACTCGGGTGGGCCGATGTTCAATCTCGACGGCAAGGTGATCGGCATCAACACGGCAATCTACTCGCCGACCGGCGGCAGCGTCGGCATCGGCTTCGCGATACCCTCGTCGATGGCCGATCCGGTGATTCGTCAACTAATCAAGAACGGCGAGGTCAAGCGCGGTTGGCTCGGCGTCCGTATTCAGGCCGTCACCAAAGAGATAGCCGAGTCCCTCGGCCTGGACAAACCGAGTGGCGCGATGGTCGCCAGCCTCATGCCCAACGGCCCGGCTGAAAAGGCTAAGGTCAAGGCTGGCGACGTGATCCTGACCTTCAACGGCAAGAAGGTGCCAGAGATGCGCGCGTTGCCGCGGATCGTTGCCGATACGGAAGTCGGCAAGGAGGTCGAGATCGAGATCTGGCGCGATAACAAGAATAAGACGATCAGGATCACCATTGGCGAACTTCCGGAAAGCGCCGAGGTGGCGTCGCGGACCAGCGGCGACGAAAAGGAAGGCGCTCGCTCGATCAACGATCTCGGTCTGACCGTATCTTCCATCACCGATGCTGTTCGCGAGCGCTATAAGCTCGGCAAGGAGGCCAAGGGAGTGGTCGTGACCGAAGTCGACGGCAAAGGCCCGGCAGCCGAGAAAGGCGTGCGCTCAGGCGACCTCATCCTCGAAGTCAGCCAGGATGAGGTTTCGACGCCGACGCAGTTCGTCAACAAGATCAAGGAAGCCAAGAAAGCCGGCCGCAAGTCGGTGTTGCTCCTGCTAGAGGGTCAGAGCGGGCTCAGATTCGTCGCCATCCGCATCGAGAAGACCTGACGGCGCCTGCGGCACCGGTTTCTTTGCGTACGCCGAAAAGCCGAGCTACTAATGCCGGCGACACCGCATATCCAAATTGATAGAGCAAAGCCGCCGTGAGCGATCCCCTGGTCCGACCCTTCGCCGGTCTGCGCCCAGTACCGGAACGCGCCGCTGAGGTCGCAGCGCCGCCCTATGACGTGCTCAATGCCGATGAGGCGCGGGCGCTGGCCACCACCAACCCGTGGAGCTTTCTGCATATCTCAAAGCCGGAGATTGATCTGCCGCCCGAGACGGACCCCTATTCGGACGCCGTTTACGCCCGCGGCGCCGAGAATTTGGCGTGCATGGTCGATGAAGGCATACTGACCCGCGATCCGGCACCTCGTTACTACGTCTACCGGCTCGTTATGGGCGCCCATGTTCAGACCGGCATCGTCGGCGCCGGCTCGATCGCCGCCTACCAGGCTAACCGTATTCGTCGTCACGAGTTCACGACGCCTCTCAAGGAGAACGACCGCGTACGCCAGATCGACGCGCTCAACGCCCAGACTGGGCCCGTGATGGTCACGCATCGGCGTGATGCCGCCCTGACCGTGGTCATTGATAGGGTCACAGCCCGGCCGCCGGCCTATGCGGTGACCGGCAAGGGGGGCGTCGACCATACCTTCTGGGTCGTCGACGGGACGGACGAGATCGACGCCGTCAGCACCGCCTTCGACGCCATGCACGCGATTTACATCGCTGACGGCCACCATCGCTCAGCCGCTGCCGCGCGGGTCGCGGCGGCGCGGCGCACGGCTGATCCAACGCCAAGAGGCGACAAGGCTTACGACTATTTCTTGATCGTTTCTTTTCCCGACGACGAAATGCAAATCCTCGATTACAACCGCGTCGTCACGGACCTCAACGGCCTCAGAGTCGACGAGTTCCTGGACCGGGTCAGAGACGTGTTCACGGTGAGTGACAGCACCGGCGCGGCGAAACCGGACCGGGTCCGCAGCTTCGGCATGTACGTGGACGGCCGCTGGCACCGCTTGCAACCGAAGGCCCCAACACCAACCGACGATCCCGTCGCAGCGCTCGATATCAGCCTATTGGGCGAGCGTCTGCTGTACCCAGTGCTGGGCATCGGTGATCCGCGCACCGAAAAGCGCATAGACTTTGTCGGCGGCATCCACGGCATGGCCGAGCTTGAACGACGGGTCAATTCGGGCGAGATGGCGGTCGCCTTCGCCCTTTACCCGACATCACTGACCGACCTCATGGCCGTCGCCGATGCGGGTACGGTGATGCCGCCGAAATCGACTTGGTTTGAGCCCAAGCTTGCCGACGGCCTGGTCTCGCTGGTACTCGACTAGCGTCAGGGTGCGCCGTTCCAGATGACCAACCCGGCTCCTATCGTCATCGTTGCCGGCCCGACCGCGAGTGGAAAATCAGCCCTCGCTGTCGATCTCGCCGAGATCTTCTCTGGCTCCGTCATCAATGCCGATAGTATGCAGGTCTACGCCGAGTTGCGGGTCGTTACCGCACGGCCTGATGCCACGGCCGAAGCGCGCGTACCGCACCGGCTATTCGGGGTGTTGCCGGCAGTGAAACCGTGTTCCGCCGGTTGCTGGCTGGAAATGGCCACGGTCGCGATCGCCGAGGCGCGGGCCGACGGCCGGCTACCGATCGTCGTCGGCGGCACCGGGATGTATCTCAAGGTCCTGATGGAAGGGCTAGCGCCGGTGCCTAAAATTCCGGAACCGATCCGCGCTGAGGCCCGCGCCCGTCACGCCGAGCTCGGCGGCGACGCGTTACGGGACGCGCTGGCGGAACTCGATCCAGCCGCCGCCAAACGACTGCCCGCAGCCGACGGCCAGCGCTTGATCCGCGCCTACGAGGTTGTTCGCGCCACCGGTCGGCCACTCGCCGAATGGCAAAACGAGCGGCCGCCGGGACCGTCGGTACCGGGGCGGTTCATCACTATCGCCCTCGAACCGACCCGCGACACGCTTTACCAGGCGGCAGAGTGTCGCTTCGATGCGATTATGGCCGCCGGCGCCCTCGATGAGGTTGGTGCCCTCGCCGCGCTCCATCTTGACCCTGAACTGCCGATCGTCAAGGCGCTTGGCGTGCCCGAGTTAAGCCGTCATCTCAGCGGCGAATTGACGCTCGAGGAGGCGACGGCCAAAGCGAAGCAGGCGACCCGTAATTTTGCCAAACGGCAACTGACCTGGCTGCGCCAACAGATGACGCCCGATTACCGTATCGAGTCGCTGTATTCTGCGGACGCGCGCGACCCGGTCCTCGACTTCCTCCGCAAGGCCTTGACCGTTGGGTAATGGCGGGGCTCTGCCTTGTGACGGCCAGTAGAACGGCTGCAAAATAATATTTCGTATATCACCGCAATCCTTTTCATTTGTTCGCCAGTTTTTGTTGACCCGTCCCATGCGAGCGACTAGGTTTTGGGTTTCCCCATCAAGCAATCCGGGAAGCTGGGGCCCGGGGCTTTGCCATTACGCGGCCGGACCTGGATGGGGCCGGCCGTCGGTTTGTGCATTGCTGCAATGTGTCCGAAGAGGTGAAAGCGAGAAGGGAGAAGACCATGTCCACGGCAACTATGAGCGGCTCCGAGATTGTCCTGAAAGCGTTGGAGGATCAAGGCGTAACCGAAATTTTTGGTTACCCCGGCGGCGCCGTATTGCCGCTCTACGATGCCATCTTCCAGCAGAACAAGATTCGCCATATCTTGGTCCGCCAGGAGCCAGGCGCCGTCCATGCGGCGGAAGGCTACGCCCGCTCGACGGGTCGTGTTGGCGTCGTGCTGGTGACCTCAGGGCCCGGTGCGACCAATGCCGTCACCGGTTTGACGGATGCATTTATGGACAGCGTTCCCGTGGTTTGCTTGACCGGCCAGGTGCCAACGCACCTGATCGGTAATGATGCCTTCCAGGAGGCCGATACCACCGGCATCACGCGACCGTGCACCAAGCACAATTACTTAGTAAAGAGCATCGACAACCTGCCCAAGGTGATGCACGAGGCCTTTCACGTCGCGCGCAGCGGCCGGCCGGGGCCGGTCGTCGTCGACCTGCCTAAGGACGTGCTGATGGCGAACGGCGCCTACCTGTCGAAGACCCGGGTCGGGACCGGCAATTACCAGCCACAGGTGAAGGGCGATTTGGAGCGAGTCAAGGAAGCGGTTGAACTGCTAGCTTCGGCCAAGCGGCCGCTTATCTACGCCGGCGGCGGTGTCATCAACTCCGGCCCGGCGGCGTCGCAACTGCTGACCCAATTTGTTCGCCTGACAGAGGCTCCCTGTACATTGACGCTGATGGGCCTCGGCGCATTTCCGGGCTCCGACAAGCAGTTCATCGGCATGGTCGGCATGCACGGCACCTATGAATCCAATCTGGCCATGCACGATTGCGACGTCATGGTCGCTATCGGCGCGCGCTTCGACGACCGCATCACCGGACGGCTCGCCGACTTCTCCCCGGGTTCGCAGAAGATCCACATCGATATTGATCCCTCCAGCATTAACAAGAATGTGCCGGTCACCGTTCCGGTTATCGGCGACGTTGCTCACGTACTCGAAGACATGATCAAAATTTGGAAATCGACTCAGGTGAAGATCGACGCCAAAGCGTTGAAAGGGTGGTGGAAACAGATTGAAGAATGGTGCGCCCGCGATTGTCTGAAGTTTGATCAGTCGGGCGATGCCATCAAGCCGCAATACGCCATCCAACGACTTTACGAACACACGATAAAATCCAAGAAGGACGTATTCATCACCACCGAGGTCGGCCAGCATCAGATGTGGGCGGCGCAGCACTTCCGGTTCGAGAAACCGAACCGGTGGATGACGTCGGGCGGCCTCGGCACCATGGGCTACGGCCTGCCGGCAGCGGTGGGTGTGCAGATTGCGCATCCCAAGGCGCTGGTCATCGACATTGCCGGTGAGGCGTCGTATCTGATGAATATGCAGGAGCTTTCCACCATCGCC
>PTLJ01000096.1 GCA_002938045.1 Alphaproteobacteria bacterium MarineAlpha3_Bin4 | reverse complement strand
CAAGACATGGTGCAGACCAAACTGGACTCGGCGCTCCAAGTCAGCTTTCAGCAGAACCAGAAGTACGAGTAGTAAACCAACCGGAACAGCAGCAAACGCCTGTCGGTAATCGCCAACGTGCATAAATTTACCATTGTCAATTTCTTCGACGGCCTGGAGGCCGCCAAGATGTCATAGGTGCCACTAGGCCCGGCCGACCTACCGGATCACAAAATCTGCATCGCCAAGGCGTTGAACGAGATCCCAGACGCCGACGTCAAACAACGGGTGCAACTGCAGATCAAGGCCTTTCTGGGTCCGGTTGATAACTGCGCCGGCAACAATGGTCAAAAGACAGTGGAGACTGGCGACAACCTCCGGTATTATGGCTAAGCTGTTGTAATTCCAGTTTATTGATCAGCAGTGAGAGGGGTCTATGGCGGTTCGACCCGAACGACTAATACCAATTGTCGCAATCGTGGCGACGTTGGGTACTGCCGCGTCGGCGCAGACAGAGAAGCTCTTGTTCTTGGGTACGCAGATCAAGGCCGACGCCGGCACCTACCTGGTCACCAAGGACGTCAACGTCCGCGCCAAACCGCTGACCGGCTCCAAGCGCGTCGGCGGCTTCAAGCGGGGCGACCGGATCAAAGTTGTTGGCCGAGCGCCGGGCGCCTGGGTCGCCGTCCGCAAGGGTGGCAAGGATTTCGGCTTCGTTTACGAACCGATTCTGCTGCCGTTGATCGACGGTACTTTGGACAAGGAACTTACGGGCCGCATAAAGGCTAAGGGCAGCCCGGCATGCGACTACCGGGTCCGGTTCGAAGGCAAGAGCGTTGCCGAGGGCCAGCTGTTCAAGTTCGCCGATTACGAGGTCGCCTGGAAATGCACCGTCGGGAAAAGCAAGATCGAATTTCTAACGCCGATGTTCATGACAGAAGCGCCTTATCAGGCGTCGAAAAAGGGGATCTATCAAATCACTATTGATCACCTGGAATTGGAGGACAATTTGGAAGAGGTGATCTCAACCACCGTCTACTTCGAGCGCAAAAAAAAGCGGGTCAAATTCGATAGCGTATCAAGTAAGAAATACCGTAAGCAGCCGGCCGTTAAAGAAATGCAGGCCGACGATGTGGCGCAGGCGTTGGTCGTCGCCGTCAGGCTTTCCTACGGAGCCTGGAACAAAGCCGTATGGCGCGATCTCAGCAAGACGCTCGGCCAATAGATTAGAGCCCGGTGTATGCTCCACCTCCGCTTGGCGTTGCTTGAAATCGACCCATGCACGGTGCTACCTTCCGCGCCCTGTGTCGGTGTCGGCTCGTAGCTTTTCCAGCCCCTGTTGAAGTGAGGTTCCGTTCATGTCCCTGGACAAAGACACCGTCCGACGGATTGCGTTCTTGGCCCGCGTTCGAGTGCCGGAAGACGCTCTCGAACCGCTCGTCGGCGAGCTCAACAAGATCATCGGCTGGGTCGAGCAGCTATCCGAGGTCGACACTGAAGGGGTCGAGCCGATGACTAGTGTTGCGGAGATAACCTTGCCGCTGCGCACCGACGAGGTCACCGACGGCTACTATTCGAATCGCGTGTTGGCTAACGCGCCCGACAACAAAGGGCCGTTCTACGCCGTGCCTAAGGTAATCGATTGACGGCGCTGCTAACCGTGCTGACCATCGCCAAGGCGCGCGACGGGTTAGTGGCGGGCGATTTCAGCGCCGAGGAGCTCACCACTGCCCACTTGGAGGCGATGGGGTCTAAGCGCGATCTCAACGCCTTCGTCACCGAGACGCCGGAGCTTGCGCTCGAACGCGCGCGCGCCTCCGACGCCCGCCGCGCCGGCGGTGATGTTCGTGGCGCTATGGACGGCATCCCGGTTGCGGTCAAGGACCTGTTCTGTACCGAGGGCGTGTTGACCACCGCCGGCTCGCACATTCTCGACGGCTTCCGGCCGTCCTACGAATCGACGGTGACGGCGAATCTGATTGAGGCTGGCGCGGTCATGCTCGGTAAGACCAACATGGACGAGTTCGCTATGGGGTCTTCCAATATGACGTCCTACTACGGCTCTGTGAAAAGCCCGTGGCGCGGCTCCGAAGGCCAGGACTTAGTGCCAGGCGGCTCGTCCGGCGGCTCGGCGGCAGCGGTGGCGGCACGCGTTAGCATGGGCGCCACCGGCACCGACACTGGCGGCTCGATCCGCCAGCCGGCTTCGTTCTGCGGCATTGTCGGGTTGAAGCCGACCTATGGGCGTTGTTCTCGCTGGGGCATCGTCGCCTTCGCGTCGAGCCTCGATCAGGCAGGCCCGCTGACCCGCAGCGTGCGTGACGCGGCGATCATGCTCGGAGCCATGGCCGGCCACGACGCCAAGGATTCAACTTCAGCGCCGTTCGCGCTGCCGGATTTCGAGGCCGCGTTGACGGGCGACATCCGCGGTCTCAAGGTTGGTATCCCGAAGGAATACACCTTGGACGGTATGTCCAATGATATCCAGGCATTGTGGGACGATGGCGTCAAATGGCTCGAGGAGCAGGGCGCCGAATGCCAAGAATTATCGCTGCCGCATACTAAGTATGCACTGCCGACCTATTACATCGTCGCGCCGGCCGAGGCGTCGTCTAACTTAGCCCGCTACGACGGTGTGCGCTATGGGCTCCGCGTTAACGGCGCTTCCATCGACGAGATGTACGAAAACACCCGCGGTGAGGGTTTTGGCGAGGAAGTGCGCCGCCGCATCCTGATCGGAACCTACGTATTGTCGGCAGGCTATTACGACGCCTATTACCTGAAAGCGCAGAAGGTTCGCACCCTGATTGCTCGCGATTTCCGCCAAGCCTTCGAGGTCGTCGACGTGCTGTTGACCCCAACCGCACCCACGGCCGCCTTCGCCATTGGTGAAAAGACGGACGACCCGGTGGCTATGTACCTGAACGACGTATTCACCGTGCCGGCCAGCATGGCCGGGCTACCGGCTATCTCGGTGCCTGCCGGGTTGGATGCCGACGGCCTGCCTCTGGGGCTGCACCTGATTGGCCGCCCGTTCGACGAGGAGACAGTGCTGCGGACGGCCGAGGCTCTGGAAACGGCGGCCGGCTTCACGGCCAGGCCGGACGGTGTAGGGGCGTAGGATGGCCTATTTAATCCAGGGCGAAACGGGTGGCTGGGAGGTCGTTGTCGGCCTCGAGGTACATGCTCAGATTGTCTCCCAGGCGAAATTGTTTTCCGGTGCCTCGACAGCGTTTGGTGCCGCGCCCAACAACCAAGTGTCGTTGGTCGACGCGGCGATGCCTGGCATGTTGCCGGTGATCAACGAATACTGCGTCGAGCAGGCGGTCAAGACTGGCCTCGGGCTGAAGGCCAAGATCAACCTGCACTCGGTCTTCGAGCGCAAAAACTACTTCTACGCCGACCTACCGCAGGGCTATCAGATCTCGCAATACCTTTTACCGCTTGTCGGTGAGGGCACGGTCACCCTGGGCATGCCGGACGGGTCGCAGCGCGAAATTGGCATCGAGCGCCTGCACATGGAGCAAGACGCTGGCAAATCGATGCACGACCAGGATCCCAATCGTTCGTTCATTGATTTAAACCGCTCCGGCGTTGCCCTGATGGAGATTGTTACAAAGCCAGATATCCGCAGTGCCGAGGAGGCTGGGTTGTTCCTACGCAAGCTGCGTTCGATCTTGCGGTACTTAGGGACGTGTGACGGTAACATGGAAGAGGGCTCGATGCGTGCGGACGTCAACGTTTCGGTCAGGAAGGTCGGCGAGGAGAACTACCGCACCCGGGCCGAGGTCAAGAACGTCAACTCCGTGCGTTTCATCCAGCAGGCGATCGAGATCGAGGCTGAACGACAGGTCGAGGCGCACGAATCGGGCGCTGGCGTGGTCCAGGAGACGCGATTGATGGATTCGGCCCGGGGTGAAACGCGGCCCATGCGCGAGAAGGAATTCGCCTACGATTACCGCTACTTTCCCGACCCGGACCTGCTGCCGCTCGATCTTACACCAGATTACGTCGACGCCATCGCTGCCGACCTGACGGAGCTGCCCGACGACAAGCAGCAGCGCTTCGTCACCGACTACGGGCTCTCAGCCTATGACGCCGGTGTCCTCGTCGCCGATCGCGAGACGGCGGACTATTTCGAGCGGGTCACCCACGCCACCTCTGAGGGCGGCAAGACGGGAAGCCGCGATGCCAAGATGGCAGCCAACTGGGTGACGGGGAACCTGTTCGGTGCCCTCAACGCGGCCGGCCTGTCGATCGCCGAGAGCCCGGTCTCGGCCGACGCCTTGGGCAAATTGCTCGACCTGATAGCCGACGGCACGATCTCGGGGCGGATCGCCAAGGACGTGTTTGAGGTCATGTTCGAAACCAGCCGTGCCGCGGGCGACATCGTGGAGGAAAAAGGTCTCAAGCAAATCATCGACACGGCCGAGATCGGTACCGTGGTCGATCGAGTCATCACCGACAATCCGGACCAGGCCGAAGACGTGCGTGCCGGCAACGACAAGACGATCGGCTGGTTCGTCGGCCAGGTGATGAAGGCAACCAGCGGCAAGGCCAACCCGCAGGCTGTTAACGAGTTACTCGCCAAGAAACTAAAGGGGTGATAGCTGCCGATGCTGCAGATAGCACCTGATGCGGACATAGAACGCGAAGTCGATGAGAAAACCGACGATGCCATCTACTGTGCCAACTGCGGCAAGCTGATCACTCGTGGCCGATGGAAGCTCTCGCTCGGCGGCCACGAGCACGTGTGTACCAATCCTGCCGGGGTCACCTTTCGCATCCTTTGTTTCACCGAGGCGCCGGGCGCGGCGTCGGCCGGCGATTTGACCGACAAGTTCACTTGGTTTGTAGGGTACCTTTGGAACTTCGCGCGTTGCCGCGGCTGCGGCGAGCATCTGGGCTGGCGCTATTGCAGCGACGAAGATCCGCCCGAGTTCTTCGGTCTCATCAAGCCAAGGCTGTCGAGCCGGCCACAGTAACGCCACCGCTGGACTCCCGCGCTTTCAAATTTGCTGATAGGATTTCTGCCCGAGGGGACGAGAAGGCAGCCTAGAACGTGGACACCATCTTTCCAAATGCGCGTGTCGTCGATGGTACCGGCGCGGAGGTTTGCGAGGCTGACGTCGGCCTCATAGACGGGGTCATCGCCGCCGTTAGCTGCGAGACGCGATCCGATGGCGGCGATGAGATCGACGCATGAGCTACAAGCAATGACATCGAAGACCATAGGTATTCTCGGCCCCGGCGACATGGGCCATGCGGTTGGTCGGGCTTTGCGCGACCGAAGCTACCGGCCGCTCACCTGTTTGGCTGGGCGTAGCTCGCGAACGCGAAAGCTGGCGGCTGCTGCGGGCTTCGATGACAGTGCTAGTCTCGCGGCTCTCGTCGACGCTGCTGATCTGGTTCTCGCGATCCTGCCACCGGCGGCGGCCGAGGGGCTAGCCGGCGATGTGGCGACGGCGATGGCGGTGGCAAACGCGTTTCCGCCCTATGTCGATTGTAACGCCGTGTCGCCAGCGACAGTTCGGGCGATTGGTGACGTCATCAACGCCGTAGGGGCGCCGTTCATCGACGCCGGTATTATCGGCCTCGCACCCGGCAAGGACACGCCCAGATTTTACGTTTCCGGGCCCGACACCGATCCAATGGAGGCGCTCGACGGCTGCGGATTCACGGTCCGGCCTATTGGCGCCGAAATCGGTCGGGCTTCTGGGCTCAAGATGTGCTACGCGGGCCTGACCAAGGGCACCTGGACGTTGCAGACGTCGGTGTTGATGGCGGCCGAGGCGCTCGGACTATCGGCTGAACTGAAGGAAGAGTTCGCTTTTAGCCAGCAGGCCCAGCTGGCGATTATGGAGGCGCGCGTGCCCCGGCTACCAGCGGATTCTGAGCGCTGGATCGGTGAAATGGAGGAGATCGCGGCGACCTTCCGAGACGCCCACGTGACGCCTGCGTTCCACGATGGCGCGGCCGAAGTTTTCCGGCTGTTAGCCCGCACGCCATTTGCTCAGGAGACGCGCGAGACAGTGGATTCTGAGCGAACTCTAGAAGAGGCAGTGCGTGTCTATGTCGAGCAACTGGGCCGTAAGGAAGACGGTAAGCCGAGGTAGTTGCGAGCCATCATCAGGAACAAGTATTTAACGCCTTTTTACAGGCCTTGCGGCAGGTCTTGTCCTTCTTACAATTCTTCTTGCATTGTTTATAGATACCCATGCAATTTTTTTTCTTTGCCCCCGTGGTTGGAATAGTGGCGCAGCGGCTCTTGCATGTGGCCTTTGCCGTTGTTTTGGTTGCTGCAGTGTCGGCGCCTTCATGACGCATGCACTTCTCCATGCATTGCATCAGTTTACTCGACTGTGCGAGTTCTATCGTTCCAGCTCCAGCCTGACCCGGCTGAATATCCACGAAAGCCCAAACTACCAACGCGATGACAAAAATGCCTAGAATGCGAAATCGACGAAACATGACTATTCCCTTATCCCTGTAAGCTGGAGAATGATATCAAATCTGAGCGGTAGAATCTCCGAAACTTTGGTTTTTCACTAACGGCAGTCACAATGGTCAACGCCAG
>PTLJ01000095.1 GCA_002938045.1 Alphaproteobacteria bacterium MarineAlpha3_Bin4 | reverse complement strand
TCGGCGGTTTGCAGTCGATGCACAACAACGCCAATCAGACCCCGTCCGAGGAGGCCAGCGAGGGTCGCTGTGGTGACGCAGAATATCCTCCGCGACAAAGCCCACCTGGCCGACGTCATCGACCCACTCGGCGACATTGGCGTTAGCCATCTTGCTGGCAGCGGTGAACATTGTGTCATCCGGGGTAACGGAAGTGATCCCCCGGCATTGAACGATATCAGGTAAGATTTTGCGTTCCATAATCCACACCTCAGGCTATTAATCGTTCTTATCATTTGAACTGCTAATTCTAGGGCAGGGATATGGAGGGGCAGGCAAGAAGAAATCGGATGTGCCGCCACCAGGTCGTTTAAAATTTAACTTACTTATCTCTGCTGGCCGTCCGTTCTGCCCAGTCTGGTGGCGGCGTGATGCGGATCTGCGTGATCTTGTGCTGCTCGCGCCGGATAATGTCGAACCTGAAACTGTGGAACATAAAACTTTGTCCGACTTCCGGAATCCGGCGTGACTCGTGCAAGACCAGGCCGGCGATAGTGGCCGCGGCCTCGTCCGGCAATCCCCATTCGAACTCGCGGTTGAGGTCGCGGATAGTTACCGTGCCGTTGACGGTATAGTTGCCGTCGGCGTTTTGCTGCACGCCGGTTACGGTGTGGTCGTGCTCGTCGTCGATGTCGCCGACGATCTCTTCGAGGATATCCTCCAAGGTGACGACACCCATCAGGCTGCCGTATTCGTCTACCACCAGGGCGAAATGTTCGCGGCGCGCGCGGAAGGCCTCAAGCTGGTCGAGCAACAAAGTCTGTTCGGGAACAAACCAGGGCTCGGCCGCTAGCGCCGTTACGTCGAGGCCGTCCAGGTTTCCGTCGCGCGTACGCAACTCGCGCAGCAGCGACTTGGCGTGCAAGACACCGATCACGTTGTCCGGGTCTTCGCGCCAAAGTGGCATGCGCGTATAGGGGCTGTCTAGAATCCCGCTGACGACCTCCGCCACTGGCAGGTCGGTGTCGATGGCGGTGAGGTTGGTGCGGTGAACCATGATCTCGCCGACTTGAACCTCGCCCAGGTCGAGCACACTACGCAACATCGCGCGTTCGTGCTGGATCGAACTATCGTCTCCATCGTGAAGCTCGATGGCGCCGCGCAATTCCTCGTCGCTGGCGGCGAAGGCCTCCGCTGCCCGGTAATCTATGCCAGCCAACTTTAACAGAGCGGCAACCAGTGCGTTGACCGCCGCTGTCAGCGGTGTCAACACCATGACCACCAGGTTGACCGCCGGAGCGATGATTAGGGCGACGCGGTTAGCGTGTTTGAAGGCATAGGTCTTCGGTAGGATCTCAGCGAACACCAGGATCAACAGGGTCATCGTGATCGTTGCGTAGGCGACGCCGGGCTCGCCGAAGGTAGCGATCATGAGGCTGGTCGCCAACGCTGAGGCAAGAATATTGACTAGATTGTTGCCGAGCAGAATGGCGCCAAGCAGACGCTCCTTGCGGGCGTGGAGCCGGTTGACTGTGGTAGCACGGCTTTCACCCTTCTGCTCCAGTTGGTGCATCACCGGCTTGGAGGCGGCAGTCAGCGCCGTTTCGGAACCAGAAAAGAACGCCGACACAAACAACAGTCCGGCGATAACGCTTAAGGTGACCAACATAGCTTACTCTCTATGGTTATCAGGTTCATTCAACATTGCCGCTCTCCGGTGACCGGTGGCGGCGCTCTTCTTCACGTCTTCAGGGCGTCGCCAAGCACGGCGGCGGCATCGTCGAGACTTGCTTCGTGGCAGATGAACGTATCGCCAATGCGGCGGGCAAGGACGAAGACGAGATTGCCGTCGACGACTTTTTTGTCCTTTATCATGTGGCCAACCAGCCGCTGGACCGTCCATGTCGCATCGGCGACGGCAGCTAGCGACACCGGCAGCCCGACCGATAGCAGATGTTTGGACACGCGTTCGCCATCCCTTTCCGAGCACAGTCCCAGGCGCGCCGATAGCTTGAAGGCGAGGACGCAGCCGATCGCCACCGCCTCGCCATGCAGAAGTCGGTTGTCGTACTGCGCCTCCGACTCGAGGGCATGGGCGAAGGTGTGCCCCAGGTTGAGTAGTGTGCGCTTGCCGCCCTCGCACTCGTCTTCGGCGACAAAATTGGCCTTGGTGGTGCAGCTGTAGGAGACGGCGTACCGGCGTACGTTTCGGTTGCCATCGACCAGGGCCTTGCCGTTGGCCTCGCACCAGGCGAAGAACTCGGGGTCGTTGATGAGGCCGTATTTAACGATCTCAGCATATCCGGCCAAGATTTCGCGCCGGGGTAGGCTGTCTAGGGCGGCGATATCGGCTAGCACCAGGCGCGGCTGATGGAAGGCGCCAATTAGGTTTTTGCCGTGGCCCAAGTTAATTCCGGTCTTGCCGCCGACGGAGCTATCGACCTGGGCCAAGAGCGTGGTCGGGATCTGAATGAAGTCGAGACCGCGCAATGTGATCGCGGCGGCAAACCCCGCGATATCACCAATCACGCCGCCGCCGAACGCGATCAGCATCGTCCGGCGGTCGATGCCAGCAGCAAGCAACTGGTCGACGAGCTTGATCAGATGAGGAAAATCCTTAGTCTGTTCCCCCGGTGGGAGGACTAGCGTGTGATGGCGGATGCCGGCCTCGCTGAGCGACCTTTCAAGTGTATGGAGACAATGCTCCTCGACGTTTTTGTCGGTGATGATGATGGTACGCGGATAATTCAGAAGCGGTTTGATATGTTGGCCCGTGCTGGCCAGCAGCCCGTCCCCGATTAGGATATGGTAACTGCGCTCGCCGAGCTCCAACTCCAGATCAGCGGGTGCGTTGTTGTCGGGGCTCATGATCGGAATTCTCTGGGCTGCTGATTCCACTCGGGCGGCAACGCGTCGACGATCTTGACGACCGTAACGTCGGCGCCCTCTTCACAGGTGTCGACGATTATATTGGCTTTGCCGTAGATCGGATATCGCTCGTTGATCAACGTTTGCAATGTTTTCCGCGGGTTGCCGGTTTCAAGCAACGGCCGTCCACCACGCCGGCGCGTGCGCCGGTGTAGCACATCGAGCTCGGCGCGCAGCCAAACAACGATCCCCTTCTCAGTAATCAAGTTCCGGGTGAAGGCATCCATATAGGCGCCGCCGCCGGTTGCTAGGACCTGGGGGCCTTCGTCCAGCAACCGGGCGATAACACGCGCTTCGACATCGCGAAACGCCTGCTCGCCGTAGACCTTGAAGATGTCCTCGATCGAACATCCTGCCGCTTCGACGATCTCTTCGTCGGCGTCGATGAAGGAAAGTCCCAGGTTCGCCGCCAGCTTGCGGCCGACGCTGGTCTTGCCGGCACCCATTAGGCCGATCAGAATGATCGATTGTCCAGAAGCGCGAAGAGTGTCAGCGGACATCGGATTGGGAAGGCTCCGTTGTTGCCGGGAGGCCCCCGCAATGAGGCGCCGACACATCAGTCCCACGGCTGGTAGGGTCGTTGAAAGCCGTCTTTCGACCCGATAGAATTGCGATTGTTTGCTGCCGAAAAATTGCCATAGTCGAAAATTAGCATAAACGCAATCAGCTGTCGTCAAGTGACCTTAAGAGCCGTGTTCGGGGATTCAGTCGTAGGAACAGCTATGAGAAACGTTTCCAGGTTGGTTTTTCTTCTCGTCGTCGTTATTGTCGCCGCCGCCGCATTCTTTGCCACATGGGATATCACGGCTCCGAAAGCGAAGATTGAGAAAGTTCTTCCTGATGACCGATTTCCTAAATAGCGAAGGGCCAATCGCCGCTGTGGGCCGCGTGCTTCTTGCCGCAGGGTTAGTTGCGGCGCTTTCCATCGCGGCCGGCGACGCCATGGCGCAAAAGGGGCAACCAGTTCGCCTGACGCCGCTACAGACCCTGTCGCCACCGTCAGAGCAGCAACCGAACCCGACGAAGAGCATGCCGACGGTGATCGAGAAACTGCCACAGACACCCTCCTTGCAGCCATTCTCCGCGCAGCCGTTGGTTGAGGCGGCGCCAACGCCGGCACCGGTGAAGGCGAAATTCTCGCAGGGAATCGAGATTGATAGCCTTCAATCGATCGATCCCGACACGGTTGGCACCCTTTCGGCCGCTCGTGGCGGCCTCGGCATCGACATGTGGCGCGGCACGTCGCGCGAGCTTGTCGAGCGGTTGTTGCCGCATCTTCCAGTCAACGCGCCTTCCTTGACGATGCGGGACCTAATGCGCAGGCTGCTGCTGAGCATCGCGAAGGTGCCGGCGGGGCCGTCGGCAGGCACCAGTCTGGTCACACTTCGGGTCAAGAGGCTAGCGGCGATGGGCGACCTGGTCGCCGTCAACAGCTTGCTCAATGCCATACCCGGACAGATCCGGGACCAAGACCTGATCCGCGTCGAGACCGATTCGCGCTTTCTTGCCAACGACAACGCCCGCGCCTGTCCGCTGGTGGCGAGCCAGATCCGCGACAACGACGCGCCCTACTGGCAAAAGGCGTTCGCCTTCTGCCAAGCTCTAGCGGGGGAACACGACAAGGCAGCGCTCGGAGTTGGGTTGTTGCGCGAAACGAGTGACGAGGACGAGGTCTTCTTCACCCTTTTCGACGGTCTCATCGCCGGCGAGCCGCCGACCATCCAAAGCCTTGCAGACCCGACGCCGCTGCACCTGGCAATCGCCCGCGTGGCCAATGCGCAATTGCCGGTCGATGTCGTTTTATCGAACCAGCCGGGCGTACTCAGGACCGTCGCTATGAGCCCCAACGCGTCGAATGGATTGCGGCTGGAAGCGGCAGAACTGGCCCAGGCCGTCGGCGTGTTGCCAATCGATGCACTCAGGCAGCTCTATAACAGCATTCAGTTCTCCGACCAGGACCTAGCCAACCCCCTGAGCCGGGCTGAGGTCGAGTTCGGGCCCATGGTGCGGGCGTTGCTTTATCACACGTCGCTGATTCAGACCGTGCCGACGGCCCAAGCTGAGGCCGTTGCCCGGGCATTCGCGCTCGGCCGCGACGAGGGCCGCTACGCGTCGACGGTGCGGGTGTTCATGCCTGTCCTGAAGCGGGTTCCGCCGTCAGCCGAACTGCTGTGGTTCGCGCCTGAGGCGGCCCGGGCGTTTCTGCTCGTGGGTGACCGCGCCGGCGTCAGCACCTGGTTCCAGCTGATGCGCGCGGCGGCGTTGTTTAATCCTGACGCCAAGCAGGCGCTCGCCTCGGTGTTGCCGGTGGCACGGCTGATCGGCTCGCCGGAAGCCGACGAATGGTCGGATCGTGCGCTCACCGAATGGCGTAATGCGACGGCGAAAACAAAGGGCTCGGACGCCAGAGCTGCGTTGCTGTATAACCTGTTCGAAGGACTTGGAGAAAATGTCCCGGATGAGGCCTGGGAGGCCTTGATCAACACCGATGCCCGTTCCCAGGTAGCGTTGCCGGACGCTGGCATCTGGCACCGACTGGTGCAGCTGACCGAGGTTGGCGTTGGCGAGACGCAGCGGAGCGTCGCCGAGATGCCGTCAGCCGAGCTTGCGCCAGCCGACACAGGGCTGGCAATGCAATTCGCGGTCACCAAGCCGGCGGCGAGCGTCGTCGCCGGCAAGACTGCGGTGCTGCCCCCGGCTGCCGCTGTTGCCGCGCCTGTTCAGAAACGCTCGACCTCGAAGGTCCCGGTCGGCGAGTCGGTTTTGATCTCGTTGCTAGCGCTCGGCAACGCCGGGCCGACCCGCGCCCATCCACTATTGCTACGCCAGATCCTGAAGACACTGGCCGCCGCCGGACTGAAAAAGGAGGCGCGCAATTTGGCTGCCAAGGCGGCTCTGGCGGCTGGTTTATGAGCCGCCGCCGGTCGAAGGCCCCCGATCGGCCGCCGCCTTCGCCGCATATCGACGCGTTTCTTGACATGATGATCGCCGAACGCGGCGCGGCGGCAAATACACTTGAATCCTATCGCCGCGATCTCGAGGATTTCAGTGCTTTCACCGCTGGTCGCAAGCGGGCAGTGGAAAACGCTAGCCAAACCCATATCCGCGGATATCTCAAACGTTTGTCCGAGGCCGGTATGGCGCCCGGCACCAGTGCGCGGCGGTTGTCGACGTTACGGCAGTTTTTCCGCTTTCTCTATCAGGAACGGGTCCGTGACGACGATCCGACGGCAGCGCTCGACAGCCCACGCCAGGGCCGGCGGTTACCCAAGTGCTTGAGCGAGGAGGAGGTCAAGCGGTTGCTGGAAACGGCGCACGCACGAACTGGTCCGGAAGGATTGCGACTGGTGGCGATGTTGGAAATCCTGTATGCCACCGGTCTCCGTGTCTCGGAATTGGTCGGGCTACCGCTTTCAGCGTTGTCCAGGGACGGCCGTATGCTGGTCGTTCGCGGCAAGGGCGACAAGGAGCGCCTAGTACCACTCAGCGAGCCGGCGACGGACGCATTGGACGCCTATCTGGCGGTGCACGAAGGGTATGTGCCCGGCCGTCGTCAGGGCGCCGCTACTGGCCAGTTGTTTCCATCGCGTGCCAAACAGGGGTTCCTGACAAGGGCCCGCTTCGCGCAATTGTTGAATGAGCTAGCTCTTGAGGCGGGCATCGACCGCAA
>PTLJ01000094.1 GCA_002938045.1 Alphaproteobacteria bacterium MarineAlpha3_Bin4 | reverse complement strand
GCATCCATATCTTAAACTTCGGCGAAAGTGGGTCTTGGGGCTAGAGAGCATCCTGTCTTTTGTTGCTTGGGTAACTAACGATGTAGGCCAGCGATGATCGCCGCATAGTCGGGGTCATCTGGGCAGATAAAACCTCGCCGCACCAGGAAATCGATAATAACCAGAGCCGAATTGAACTTAAAATCATCGGTTTCCCGAATGACTTCCATAATTTGATCCATTGGCCAGAGATAGAACTTATCGACTTCATCGTCCGTATTAACTGGTTCGAAGTCTTCCGGTAGGTGCAGGTCGAAATTGAATAGAACGTCATGACGCAGACCTTCCGGGCGTTCGGTCAGATACGAGATAGCGCCAACGGAAACGGCTTCCTCAGCCAGCGATCTCGGAATATTAGCTTCTTCGGCGGACTCCTTCAGCATGTTCTCGCGTAACGACATCCCCGAGGGTTGTCCGCCCGCGACCATCTGATCGAGCTTCCCGGGGCCGGTCGGCTTGCTCATGCTGCGCCGTCCAATCCACATGCGCATGTCACCGCCGTCACCGACAAAACCGTTGACGTGGACGCCGTATCCGCGGACCCCGAACAGTGGCACGGCGGCCCGCTCCATATCGAAAAATGGCGGGGAGCCAAAGGAATTAGTCACCGGGTAAGCCTCATCGCGCCAGCCGGGAACGAGGCCTTCTTCCCGAAGCCCCTCAAGCACTCGACCAACGGCCTCGGTCCGCTGTTCGAAACGGTGGAGGTTGTCCGCTAGATTGAGACCGTCCTTGACGCAGCAAAAAGTGTCTTCGAAACGGGCGAGTTGCGGCAGGAAACCCAGTCGCACTTGACCGACCTGTTCGCCCGAAATCCGAAACGGCAGGTAATTTTCCGGTCGGTACCGTGCGCAAGCGCGAACCTTCTCTAAATAACTCACCGATGGTTCCTCAGGCGCTCTCTCAGGCCGACGTCAGTTCCCGCTCTTCCAAAGTTTGTACTGAACCCACGAAGACGACCTGGCCAAGGGTTTGCGCGATATGTTCCGGTTGTTAGGCGTTAATTTCCGCCATCTGGGATGCGATGTGGAATTCGTGGCCGCTTCGTCTACTGACTACGGAATACCATTTTCTAGGGCTCAGGCCAATCTTGGCAAGAACCTCCTGTACTTGCAGTAAGACTGACAGACCGACTATGGTCAATACGGATAATTAGGAAACAAATTGGTGCTCTTGACTTGGGGTTACCCCAGAAAGGCGGTCATTGAACATGCCCTTCAATAATGATGAAAAAGTAGACAACACAAAACGCCGTTCTCTAGAGAGAGGCCGAGTCCGTAATTCGACGAATACCAAGTACCTATAAGAGGCTTTTTGCCTTCATAACGGCAGTTCATAGAACCATGACGACACACGTCAATCACGACAACCCCTTTGCCGGCATCAACCGCGCGCGCCCAATACTCGAGGCGACGAAAGAAAACCGCTAGGCGGCAACCGTTTTCTTCCCATCTTTAGTGATTGTTACGTAAGCCCGCCGGCAATGCTCCGCACAGTATGGCTTTTCCGAAATAGCCGGCTCACCGCAGAAATGGAATTCCTTCGTACTGGGATCTCCCTCTGGCCAACTGCACATGCCGGGCCTGAGTGCCGCCAGGCTGATAACTTCGGCGGGCTTCGTTTTTGGGCGGATTGGTGAACCACGCTTGGTAAGCCCCAAACGGTGGACCTTGCCGATGACGGCGTTCTTGGTCACGCCGAGACGGTTTCCGATTTCGCTTGTTGACAGTCCTTCTTCCCAGAGAGCGATGAGCACGCTTATACGTGTCGGCGTCCATTCTATGGTCATTCTAAAATGCGTTGCGTAACGACGGGCTATCCCAGGCTCTGCCTACGTTTTGCGAACGATGCCTCCTACTGTAATGGCCCAGTTTCCTGAGTCTTTCTAGAATGAGGTGTACTATATTTATCGAACAAGCGCAAGCTTAACACAAGATATTGTGGAAATTTGGTGAATCCACAAATCCTGTGGGGATCGCAATTTCGCAGGTGCGAAATAATTTTCGACTCCCAGCTGTGGTCTCTATAATCGCTGAAAACTCAGCTTAAAGGAGGCATCGACGAAAAGATGGCCAAATCGCCTGGAAAGCCGTATGACGAATGGAAGTCCGCGGTCGAGAAGGAACTCCAGGGGCGCTCCGTTGAGGACCTCGAATGGGTGACGCCGGAAGGAATCCGGATCAAACCGCTTTACACGGTCGCGGACCTGGAAAATCTAGAGGCATTCAAGTCGTTTCCGGGCTTTGCGCCCTACCTTCGCGGGTCCCGTGCCTCGATGTACGCTGGACGGCCATGGACTGTGCGCCAATACGCCGGATATTCAACCGCCGAGGCATCGAATGCTTTCTACCGTGACAACCTCAAGGCTGGTCAGAAGGGTCTTTCAGTTGCCTTCGACTTGGCTACCCACCGTGGATTTGATTCTGATCACCCGCGCGTTGTAGGCGATGTCGGCAAGGCGGGTGTCGCCATCGATTCCGTCGAGGATATGAAAATCCTGTTTGATGAAATTCCGTTGGACGAGATCAGCGTTTCCATGACCATGAACGGCGCCGTCTTGCCGGTGCTGGCAAGCTATATCGTTGCCGCCGAAGAACAGGGAGTCGCCCAGGAAAAACTCTCGGGCACAATCCAGAACGATATCCTCAAGGAGTTCATGGTCCGCAACACTTATATATATCCGCCCGAACCGAGCATGAGGATCGTCGCGGACATCATCGAGCATACCGCCAAGCACATGCCGCGGTTCAATTCAGTCTCGATCTCCGGTTATCACATGCAGGAGGCCGGTGCGACCTGTGTCCAGGAACTCGCCTACACCCTCGCGGACGGTCTTGAGTATGTCCGCGCGGCGCTCTCAAAGGGATTGAATGTTGACGCCTTCGCGCCGCGATTGAGTTTTTTCTTCTGTATCGGCATGAACTTCTTCATGGAGGTTGCCAAGCTCCGCGCCGCACGCGTTTTGTGGTCGGAGCTGATGGCAAGGTTTGAACCCGAGGACCCGCGCTCGTCTATCCTCAGGACCCATTGCCAAACCTCGGGTGTGTCGTTGACGGCGGACGATCCCTACAACAACGTGATCCGCACCACGATCGAATGCCTGGCGGCCGTGCTCGGCGGCACCCAAAGCCTCCATACCAATGCTCTCGACGAAGCAATTGCTCTGCCGACGCCGTTCTCGGCGCGCATCGCCCGCAATACTCAATTGATCGTTGGCGAAGAGACCAGCATCACCAACGTCGTCGATCCGATAGGCGGCAGTTATTATCTCGAAAGTCTAACCTGCTCGATGGCGCTGGAGGCTCGCAAGTTGATTGACGAGGTCGAAGAGATGGGCGGCATGACCGCGGCGGTTATTGCCGGCATGCCGAAGCAGCGGATCGAAGAAGCAGCGGCCCGCAAGCAAGCGCGCATCGACCGCGGCGAAGATGCCATCGTCGGTGTTAACAAATTCCGGAGCGATACCAAAGACGAGGTTGATATCCTGGAGGTTGACAACACGGAGGTCCGCGAAGCGCAGGTCGCGCGTCTGAAGAAGGTCCGCGTATCGCGCGACGAAAACGCCTGCCGTGCGGCCCTCGATACGCTAACGTCGGCCGCCGCCGGTGATGGAAATTTATTAGCGCTTTCCGTGGACGCCAGCCGAGCGCGGGCGACAGTCGGCGAAATTTCCGACGCGCTGGAAAAAGAATTCACCCGCTACCGGGCGCAGATACGATCGATCTCTGGCGTCTATGGATCGGCTTACGAGGGCGACAAGGGATTCAAGAAGATCCGTGGCGACGTTGCCGAGTTTGCTAAAAAAGAGGGGCGCCGGCCACGCATGTTTGTCGTTAAGCTGGGCCAGGACGGTCATGACCGTGGCGCCAAGGTGATTGCCACGGCGTTCGCCGACATTGGCTTCGATGTCGATATCGGGCCGATGTTTCAGACACCGGAGGAAGCGGCGCGCGGGGCGATTGAGAACGACGTTCATGTGATTGGGGTGTCGTCCCAGGCGGCTGGGCATAAGACGCTCGTTCCGGCCCTCATCGATGAACTCCGGACACTAGGCGCTGGCGATGTCCTGGTGGTCTGCGGTGGCGTAATTCCAGTTCAGGAGCACGACTTCCTCTACAACAAAGGTGTCTCGGCGATCTATGGTCCGGGGACCAACATTCCGATAGCGGCAGCGGAGATCATGGGGATCATCAACCGTCACCGGGCTGCTGTCGAATAAGCCGTGGTGAAAGCCCAAAAGGTCCTGAGGACGCCCAAACTTTGACGGGGTGTCCTCAAAAAATCTTTGGGGCGCTAATATCGCCCAGGTTGACGGCCGCGCTTCCAACTAGACGCATCGCGAACACGCTCATGGGATCTTATCGCCGTTGTGCCTGGAGGGCTCAAATCAGCGCGATACTTCTGTTGGTGATCCGGGTTCTGCCGCGGTCGGATGCGAAAACGTTAATGAATACTCAGGCGAAGGCCGTCTCCGTTCGGTCACAGCCGGTCGCAACGCGACTTATGTTTCAAATCAAAGTCTTACTCTTTCGGAGGAAACGCATTATTGTTTTCCCACCCGCTGGAAAGTGGATAATTATTGCGGTATGAGCTAAGGGGCCGAAGACTCCGAGATGATTTGTCATACGATTTTTGAAGAAGGTGATCACTGTTGGCTGGCTTTCGGACAAGATTCCGAGAAGCCAGTTTCACTCGTTGATACCAACCAGATCGTTATCCTTTCAGGCGATTCGGCGACGCTTTTGGACCCCGGTGGTCTCGAAATTTTTCCATCTTTTCTCTCTGCACTCACCGAACGGGTGGCCATCGACAAGATCGACCACATTTTTTTTTCCCACCAGGATCCGGACATCTCGTCGTCGTTACCGCTATGGCGGCAGGTCTGTAAGCCGGGCATCAATTTCTACGTCTCAGAGCTTTGGACTAAATTTCTCACTCACTTTGATGCCGGTGCCGCGTTCACGCCGATCCCGGATAAAGGCATGGATTTGACGGTCGGTGACGGCCTCTCCTTGCAATTGATTCCCGCACACTATCTGCATTCGCCGGGGAACTTCAGCGTCTATGACCCTATCGCGCGTATTCTTTTCTCTGGCGAGATTGGTACCGCCTTGATGCCGCCCGGCGCCGCCAACGGCTTCAACGTAACTAATTTCGACAAACACATTCAGTTTATGGAGGGTTTCCACCAACGGTGGATGGCTGCCCGCCAGGCTCGCGATGCCTGGATCGCCAGCGTTGTGCCCATGGAGATCGACGCCTTGGTTCCGCAACATGGGCTAATCTTCAAAGGCGAAACCGTTCAGGGGTTCTTGGATTGGTTCTCGGCCCTCGATATCGGCAACGGCGTCGAGGCGATATATGTCGGCGCCGCGCGTCCTGCCGCCTCGGCGCCGGTCCTCGCTCAGGATAGCGTGGATATCTTCTCCGAGGTGCTTGGCGAAGGCGTCAAGGACGGAATGCCTCGGGGCGAGCCGGAACCGGGCAAGGAATATCGGCTGGTAACCCGCAGCGATTTTGACGGTCTTGTCTGTGCGGTGCTGCTGGAAGAACTTGACATGATTGACGATATTCTATTCGTCCATCCCAACGACATGCAGGAAGGCCGCGTCGATATTACCGACAACGATATTACCACCAATTTGCCTTATGTCCCTGGGTGCCACTTGGCCTTCGACCACCACCTGAGCGAAATCAGGCGACTTGACAAAAAATACGACAACCACATCAACATCCCTGAGGCGCCATCCGCAGCGCGTGTGGTGTACGAATATTATGACGGCCTGCAAGGATTTCCCAATGTATCGCCCGATCTGATGGAGGCCGTTGACAAGGGCGATTCTGCCCAGTTTTCGATGGAGGAGGTCCTCAATCCCACGGGCTGGCCACTGCTGAACTTCATTATGGATCCACGAACAGGGCTCGGCCGGTTCCGTGGGTTTCGAATTCCTAATTATGAACTGATGATGGAGCTGATTGAACTCTGTCGTCACAAGGACATTCAGGAAATTTTAGAGGAACCCGATTTCAAGGAACGCGTGGAGCTGTATCTAGAACAGGCGGAACCGTTCAAGGATCAGATCCAGCGCTGTAGCACGGTCCATGGCAAGATCGTCGTCTTCAATCTTCTTGAGGAGGATATAATCTACGTCGGCAATCGGTTCATGATTTACGCGCTGTTTCCTCATTGCAACATCTCTATACACGAGATGTGGGGACGCGATAAACAGAACGTCGTTTTCGCCGTTGGAAAATCGATTTTTGACAAAAGCTCCCGAACCAACGTTGGCGAGCTGATGCTGCAATACGGTGGTGGTGGCCACAGCGCCGCAGGCACTTGTCATTCGGAATCTATCCTAGCCGAGACGGTCAAAACCGCGCTCATTCATAAAATTAACGAAGACAGCGAACTCTTCCTCCCAGGTTGAAACATTCGAGCGTATGGCTAGCGATCGATTGTCTGGCGCAGGAGCATGGGCTTTCCGCTTCTGAGTTAGCACGCAAGGCGGGCCTCGATCCGACGACCTTCAATAAGAGTAAGGGCGTTACCAAGGAAGGCAAGCTAAGGTAGCCGCGTGTGGAAAGCATTTCCAAAATCCTCAATGCTACG
>PTLJ01000093.1 GCA_002938045.1 Alphaproteobacteria bacterium MarineAlpha3_Bin4 | reverse complement strand
ATACGTGCCGCGCATGACACCACCGAACGGATTCGATGCCAACGGCCCTTTCAAGGCTGCCATCGTTCATCAGTTGGCCGAATAACCTCGCCGCCGGGAGCGGGACACAATTGATTGCAGTGCAGCATATTCCACGCTAGATTTTGCTCTGGACACTTGCTGGGCAAAGGGCCATGGCGGCAGCCAAGAACGCCGAAAAAGCGCCGATCACGATCAAGAAATACGCCAACCGGCGGCTCTACAATACGGCGACTAGCAAGTACGTGACTCTCAACGATCTCGCTCAGATGGTTAAGGAGGCCAGCGATTTTTTCGTCTATGACGCTAAGAGCGGTGACGACATCACGCGCCAAGTGCTGACACATATCATCGTCGAACAGGAAAGTAAGGGCCCGAACCTATTGCCGATCAGTTTCCTCAGGCACCTGATCAGCTTCTACGGTAGCAGCCTGCAAACCATCGTCCCCAACTACCTCGAATATGTAATGCAGTCCTTTGCCCTAAATCAGGAACAGATGCGGGGCTACATGCAGGATACGTTAGACGGCCTCAGCCCGTTCGGCCAGTTCGAGAAATTGGGCAATCAAAACATGGCTATGATCGAGAACGCGATGAAAATGTTTGCGCCGTTCTACCCCGAATTCTCTGACACCACGGGCAAAAGGTCCCGGGTCGCAAAAACCGATGGTGACGACGGGAAAGGTCTCGAAGACCTGCGCTCGAAACTTGCAAAAATGCAAAAACAGCTTGAAAAGCTCAGCCGTAGCAAGGACGAGTCCTGACCGGGTCCGTCTGTAACGAAGTCGAACTTCCAGACGAATTTTAAAAGAGTGTTCGGGTTTAGGCCGGCATGGTTATTGCCTGGAAAGCCTAGGTGCTGTCCGCGCAGCGAGCGCTGGTGAGTCTCAGCGAATCTCGCGCACGACCCGAAAACCTAGCCAGTAGCTCTTGACCGCCGGCCGATTCTTAGCCCGGTAGGCCGATTTCGCTACCTTGTTGAAATAGTAAAACGAACCGCCGCGGATAACCCGAGAGCTGCACTTGCCGCTAGTCACCGCGGAACTGTCATCGGGCGCGCCGCGGTAATCCTTAGTCCAACAATCCTCAACCCATTCGAAGGCGTTGCCCGCCGTGTCATGGACGCCGAACGGGTTCGGCTTGAACGAGCCCACCGGCACGGTGCCGTGTGAACAACACGAATAGGCCTTCGCCGAGCAACACTCCTGCGAGGCGCAGTCGCGGCAATTAGCGTTTCCGATACCAACGTCGTCGCCCCACCAAAACTGGGTCGTCGTGCCGCCGCGGGCTGCGTATTCCCACTCGGTCTCTGACGGCAGCCGGTAGCGCTGCCCGGTATTGCGGCTTAGCCATTTGGCGTAGTTCCTGGCCTGGCCCCAGGTGATGTTGATCACCGGGCGGTTGGCGCGGCCCCAATTGTGGTCGTCAGGCGTATGTTTGCAGCCACCGTCGTCGATGCAGGCCTCCCATTCGTCGAAGGTAACCTCAAACCGACCTATGGCGAACGGTTTGGTGATGTTAACCCGATGTGCCGGTTTTTCGACCTTGCGCTTTCCCTTCAGGCCCATGATGAAGATGCCCGACGGTACCACCACCAGCTCCGGGCAATGGTCACAGTCCTTGAACACGATACCCGGCTTCAACGGCTCCATTGCCCGAACATGAAGGGCGTTGGTCGCAACGGCGATGACGGCAATCAAAAGAGCGGCCCGAACAGCCGTAAGGGTGTATCTAATCAGCATCGACCAATAGTCTCACATCTTAAGTTACCGCAGTCTTTCACCCGAGAGTTAGTCTGCGCCAAATAATCCGTCAAGCGCCCCAAGCCGTTCGACCGCCCAGCGCGCGGCAGTGGCGACGATGGTTGAGGGATCATCCGTCAGCCCTTCGGCGTAGGGCTTGAGAGCAGCATCGCCGCTGTTGCCGATGGCAATGAGGACGTTGCGCACAAACCGGTCGCGCCCTGTGCGCTTAATCGCGGAACCGGCAAAAACACGACGGAACCCAGCGTCATCGAGGGTCGCTAGATCAGCCAGCCTAGGCGCCGTCAACTCGGGCCGGGGAAAGAACTCGGGCTCCCTGGTCGGGCCGGAGAATTTATTCCACGGGCAAACGGCGAGGCAGTCATCGCAGCCGTAAACGCGGTTGCCCATGCGCTCCATCAGCTCAGACGCTATCACGCCTTTGTGTTCGATTGTCAGGTATGAGATGCAGCGTGTCGCCTCGAGCTTATAGGCCTCTGGTAGGGCGTCGGTCGGGCAAACCCGGCGGCAGGCGTCGCAGGACCCGCAATGGTCCACCTCCAGCGTGTCAGGTGCGAGTTCCAAGGTTGTGAACACCTCAGCCAAGAACAACCACGACCCGAAGCGCCGCGAAACCAGGTTGGAATGCTTGCCGCGCCAGCCGATCCCGGCCCGCTCCGCGAGTGGCTTTTCCATTACCGGCGCGGTGTCAACGAAGACCTTGATCCCGGCCCCATATTGCTCCCCGATCCAACGGCCAAGCCATTTTAGGCGGCTCTTGAGGACGTCGTGATAATCTCTGGCACCCTGCGCGTAGACGCTGATGGTGCCGCGTTCCGGGCTTTCGAGTGAGGTCAGCGGATCGCAGGTTGGGCCGTAATTAGCGCCAAGCACGATGATCGACTTAGCGTCGGGCATCAACGCCTTGGGGTCGGCGCGTCGTCCGTCCGGGTCGGCCAGCCAGTCCATGTCGCCGTGCAAACCCTTGTCGAGAAATGCCGCCAGCCCCCTGCCGTCAGCGGGGTCGGCCTCGGCGGCAGCAAATCCAACGGCATCGAAACCGGCCTTGTAGCCCCGTTTTCGGATGGTTTCCTTAATCTCCGTCACCGTGCCCTCGTCAATGCCCATCAGGTGTGTTAAGCAGCGACTTCACCGACAGCGGTAAAGGGTGCCACAGTATGCGGCTCGGATACACCGTTCTCTATATTGTGCTGATCGTCGCCGTGAACTACGGGTTCACGGTGGTGCAACTGGTCGACATGCCGGGTGGCGAGAAGTGGCCGCCAGTGTCGTTGCTGGTCGGCTTCATTTTCGTTGCTCGCGATTTCGCGCAACGTGAAATTGGCCATCTGGTGATTATCGCCATGCTCGTCGCCGGCGGCCTCAGCTACGTCATGGCCGACCCCTACGTCGCCGCCGCCAGCGTCGCCGCGTTCCTGGTCAGTGAGTTCACCGACTGGGCCGTCTATTCATTCACCGGCCGGCCGTTCGCTCAACGGGTGTTGTTGTCGAGTGCTGTCGGTACGCCGATCGACAGCGTCGTCTTCCTCGGCGCTATCGGGCAACTGAGCGTCAGCAGCCTCTCCGCCATGACCGCCAGCAAGATGCTTGGCGCCATCATCGTTTGGTCGATAATCCGCCGCCGCGAGAAGGCTGCTGATAGAACGCAGCCGGAGCCGAATTGATCTTGGTCATCACGACCAGCCGCGCCCACCCACGTATGGGGAAATATTCCCGCACCCCTCATAAAGAAACGATTATCCGCGCGCCCTATACGGAGCGACCCCCTGGTCCGGGGCCCACAGCCCGTCGGGACAGCTGCCAGTCTGGAAGAAGACGTCGATTGGAATGCCGCCGCGCGGGTAAAAATAACCACCGATGCGCAACCACTTGGGTGCTATCTCGGCTTTGATGCGCATGCCGATGGCGACGGTGCAGTCCTCGTGGAACGCGGCATGGTTGCGAAAGCTTGCAAGATAGAGCTTGAGCGATTTGCTCTCGAGAATTAGTGCATCCGGGGCATAGTCGATTACAAAGTATGCAAAATCGGGCTGGCTGGTTACCGGGCAAAGCGAGGTGAATTCAGGCGCGGTGAAGCGAACCAAGTAGTTTGTGCCGGGGTGCGGATTGGAAACCGCCTCCAGCTTAGCCTCGTCGGGAGAAGCCGGGAGCCCGCCCGGACCACCGAGCTGGGTCAGGTTGTCGTAAATGTTATCGGTCATGACGGGGACTAACTAAGCACTAAACAGGTGCCAAGTCACCGGCCTCCTGCGTGGTTGCGAACTGGGCCTTGAAGGCGTTGAGCCCGCCGGTGTAGATGGCTTCGCGCATATCGCGCATCAAGTCCTGGTAATAAGTCAGGTTGTGCCAGCTCAGCAGCATCATACCAAGAATCTCCTTCGCCACCACTAAGTGATGGATGTAGCCACGGCTGTAGCCGGCGCAAGCGTAGCAACGGCAGGCCGGATCGAGCGGACGTGGGTCGTCCCGGTGGCGCGCGTTCCTCATATTTAGCTGGCCCATTCGGGTGAACGCCTGGTCGGTACGCCCCGAGCGCGTCGGCAGCACGCAGTCAAACATGTCGATGCCACGTTCGACGGCGCCGACCAGATCGTCCGGCTTACCGACACCCATTAGGTAGCGGGGCCGGTCCTCGGGCAACCGCGCCGCCGTTTCCTCGACGATGTTGAACATGGCTACCTGGCCCTCACCGACCGATAGCCCACCGATGGCGTAGCCGTCGAAGCCAATCTCGCGCAGCAACACTACCGATTCGGCACGCAGGTCCGGATAGATGCTGCCCTGGACGATGCCGAAAAGGCCGTAGCCGAGCCTCTGCACGAAGGCAGCTTTCGAGCGCTCGGCCCATCGCATGGAAAGCTGCATCGATTCAAACGCTTGCTCCTCGGTAGCCGGAAATTGCGTGCATTCGTCTAGAACCATGGTGATGTCAGCGCCGAGTCGGTGCTGGATCTCGACCGAGCGCTCAGGTGTTAGGTGGTGCTTGGCGCCGTCGATGTGGGAGCGGAACTCGACGCCATTCTCGGTCAGTTTGCGAAGCTCGGTCAACGACATTACTTGAAAGCCGCCGGAATCAGTCAGAATTGGCCCCGGCCAGTTCATGAACGTGTGTAGGCCGCCGAACCGCTCTACCCGCTCCACACCCGGGCGCAGCATCAGGTGATAAGTGTTGCCAAGGATCACCTGAGCACCAGTCTCGGCGACCATCTCCGGCGTCGTCGCCTTGACAGTTCCGGCGGTGCCGACGGGCATAAAAGCAGGCGTGTCGATAACGCCGTGCGCGGTTTCAATGCGGCCCATGCGGGCGGCGCCGTCGGTCGCGATAAGGTCGAATCCAAACTCCCTCATGATCGCAGTTTTAGCCGCTTTCCGCCGCTTCCAAAAGGCAGGCATCGCCGTAGGAATAGAACCGGTAGCCCTTTCGCTTAGCGTGTTGGTAGGCGGCCTTGATGCGTTCCAGGCCGGCGAAGGCAGCGACTAACATGAACAGCGTCGACTTCGGTAGGTGGAAGTTTGTCAACATCCGATCAACGCTTTTAAAGCGATGGCCGGGCGTGATGAAAATGTCGGTCTCGCCGCGGAACGGCTCTACGAAACCGTCGCCATCGGCTGTGGTCTCGAGCAGCCGGAGCGTCGTCGAGCCTATGGCGACGACCCGCCCACCGGCTATGCGCGCGCGGTTGATGGTTTCGGCCGCTTGATCCGTGATCTCGCCCCACTCGGCATGCATGGCGTGGTCGAGGGTGTCGTCAACGCGTACCGGCAGAAAGGTACCGGGGCCCACATGCAGAGTTAGCCGCGCCAACAAAACGCCGCGCGCCGTCAGCGCCGCTAGCAGCCGGTTGGTGAAATGCAACCCGGCGGTCGGCGCAGCGACGGCACCGTCGTGTTCGGCGAACACTGTCTGGTAATCGTTTTGGTCGGCGGCGACGCCCTCGCGCGGGCGCTTAATATAAGGCGGTAACGGCATGACCCCATGTTCAGCGAGCGCTGCCATAACTGTTTTCTCGTTATTGGCGAAATCGAGGCCCGCTTCACCGCCATCACCGTGTTCCGTGACGCGCGCCTCAAACCCGGGCGCGAAATGAAGCACGTCGCCGAGCTTGAGCTTTTTGGCCGGCCGCACGAAAGCCCGCCAGACGCCATTAGCGACGTCCGCGCCGTCGTTGTGCAGTGTCACCTCAATGCGGCCACCCTCGGGCCCACCACGCCGGCCTTGGAGTCGGGCCCGAATCACGCGAGTATCGTTGTAGACCATGATGTCGCCAGGCGCGAGCAGACCGGGTAGGTCTGTGACGGCGAGGTCGCTAAGAGTGTCATCGACATGCAGTAGCCGGGCGGAATCGCGTGGGCACGCCGGCGTTTGTGCGATCAACTCGGCGGGCAGGTCGAAATCGAATTTGGATACCAGCATAGGCTCTTGCCGAAGTTTCTGGGGCCGTCTGAAGTGGTGGACAAATATGCAAGGAGGAAGTGGCGAGACATGGGTAAAAAGATGGGATGACAGTCGTTCGCGGACGAATGACGGACGCGCTCAAGGATGGTGTTGAGAGGATTCGTTTTTGTCGCCCCCGGCTCGCCCGGCCGCTGCTCCTCTTCCGTTAGCTGTCGGCAGGATGGAGCTGCGACTAGTCTTGATCCTCGACTAGGGACAGATCGACGGCAGATGTCTTGCCTTGATCGTCGGTGGCGAGCTCAAAATCGACTTTCTGGCCCTCCATCAGGCTGGAAAGTCCAGCCTCTTCGACCGAAGTCATATGGACGAAGACATCCTTCTCACCATCGCCGCGTTCTATAAAACCAAAGCGCTTCGTGGGGTTGAACCACTTAACGGTACCGCTAGGCATAGCGTTTCCTTTCAGAGTTCAGTGCCG
>PTLJ01000092.1 GCA_002938045.1 Alphaproteobacteria bacterium MarineAlpha3_Bin4 | reverse complement strand
ATCGTAGCGGAGAGCCAACCACGTCGATGCGCAGCAGGGCGGAATTGTTAAGAGCAAGGGTATGTGCGAAACTGACGGACGTATTTTCGACGTCGCTCCACCGATACGGCCATGGGCCGAGCAGTGAGGGAGGACCATGTTAGTTGGCTACGTTAGCGATGAACGCTACGTCGCACTGGCAGACGTGTCGGTTGAACTCGTGAGCGAAACGACGGTCGTCTCGACGCGGCCCAAGCGGTGGCGCTCCTGAAAGGAGAGGTGAAATGCTGAAGGCGCGTATAATACCGTGCCTGGATGTTGAACAGGGGCGGGTCGTCAAGGGTGTCAACTTCATCGACCTGGTCGATGCTGGCGATCCGGTCGAACAGGCCCGAATCTACGACGCCGCCGGTGCGGATGAGCTGTGTTTCCTCGACATTACCGCCAGCCACGAGAACCGCGAGACTATCTTCGATGTCGTCGGCAAAACCGCTGAACAGTGTTTCATGCCCTTGACCGTCGGTGGCGGTGTGCGAACCATCGACGACATTCGCAATCTTTTGCTGGCTGGCGCCGACAAAGTCTCGATCAATACAACGGCAGTCAAGAACCCGGATTTCGTTGCCGAAGCGGCGCGCAAGTTCGGTAGTCAGTGCATCGTTGTCGCCGTCGACGCCAAATCGGTCGGCTCGAACAAGTTCGAGATCTTCACCCACGGTGGCCGCGAGCGGACCGGTATAGATGCCGTCGAGTGGTCGATTCGCATGGCCGAGCTCAGCGCCGGCGAGATCCTACTGACGTCGATGGACCGCGACGGCACCAAGCAGGGTTTTAACATTCCGTTGACCCGTGCTGTCGCTGACGCGGTGCCGATTCCGGTAATCGCGTCGGGCGGCGTCGGCACGCTCGATCATCTCGTCGAGGGTATCGTTGAGGGCCATGCCTCAGCGGTCCTGGCGGCCTCGATTTTTCATTTTGGCACCTATACGATTGCCGAGGCCAAGACACATATGCTAGCCGCCGGGGCGCCGGTTAGGGGCCCGGCCGAACGGGAAATTCTAGGAACAGCAGATGATTGGCGATAAAAATGTGAGCCGGGTGATTGAAGAGCTTTTCGCGGTGATTGAAAGCAGCAAGGGAAAGGATTCGAAAACGTCCTATACCGCGAAGTTGTTCGCGACCGGACGTGGCGGCATCACCAAGAAATTCGGCGAGGAAGCGGTCGAAACGGTAGTCGCAGCGTTGAGCGAATCGCCGGATCAAGTAATCCGTGAAAGCGCGGATCTTCTCTATCATCTGCTGGTGCTATGGGCTGAGGTCGGCATCGAACCTAACCAGGTCTGGGCCGAACTGGAGAGCCGCAAGGGGGTCTCAGGACTGGACGAAAAGGCGTCGCGGCCCGATGACGGCGCTTGAGCCGGATAGACAAACGCGAGGAACTATCAAAATGACATACGATCCGGAAAACGTTTTTGCCAAGATTCTCCGCAGCGAAATACCTTGCGATAGGGTCTACGAGGACGATTGGGCCCTAGCCTTCAAGGACATCAATCCACAAGCCCCCGTTCATATCTTGGTCGTTCCAAAGGGCGAGTACGTCTCCAGTGATGACTTCGCGGCAAACGCGTCGGACGCCGAAATCGCCGGCTTTTTCCGGGCCATCGGCGAGATCGCGCGCCTATCCGATATTGTTAACAGCGGCTATCGGATCCTTGCTAACCATGGCCGCGATGGGCATCAGGAGGTTCCCCACTTCCACATTCATATCTTCGGCGGCCGCGACCTCGGTGGCATGATCAAGCGGGCGTCCACTTAAATGCACACCTAATTTGAGCGGCTTAGGACACAGCGCAGTCTAATGGCGATCGATTGCCGGGCGAATAATTTTTGTTTTTCAATATCTTTGGGCAGAGGCACGTAAGGTGATTTACGGTCGTCAACGGTTTCCCCGACGCGTCGGGGAATGGCGCCGTCGTTGCCATCGGCGAGACGGCGGGAAGCGACGACGTTCGCGCGACGAAGTGGCCGATCACCCTATCTGGCTTCCAATTACTGAGCCAGATTTTCCGTTTATACATCCTGCCAGCTTAGACCAAGCAACCCCCTTAGCCAGGACAGCCCGTAATTGATTTGTACTAAATTAAATCCATAATCCAAATCACCGAGTTTAGAACCGGGATTCGATGGCGTCCCAAATTTGCGCTTCGAGGTTGACGCCGTCGAAGCGACCAATTTCCTGCAGGCCCGTAGGCGAGGTGACGTTAATCTCGGTCAGGTAATCACCAATGACGTCGATGCCGACTAAGATTAGCCCGCGCTCGCGGAGATCTGGCCCAATGGCCTCGCAAATCTCCCAGTCGCGCGCTGTCATTTCCCATTTCACTGGCCTGCCGCCGACATGCATGTTGGAGCGCGCCTCTCCCGGTTGAGGGATGCGGTTAATGGCGCCCGCGGCGACACCGTCGATTAGGATGATCCGGCGATCACCTTCGCGGACCTCAGGGAGATACTTTTGGACCATCAACGGCTCCCGGTTGATGGCCGAGTGCATCTCGATAAGCGCATTGAGATTCTCGTCTTCGGGCCCGATGTGAAAAACCCCGAAGCCACCATTGCTGAACAACGGCTTGACGACGATGTCTTTATGCTCGGCGCGAAAGGCATTGATCTCGTCGGGATACCGGCTGATCAAGGTCGGCGGCAGCAATTCCGGATAGCGAATCATGAACAGCTTCTCCGGCGCGTTGCGAACATGCGCTGGATCGTTGACTACCAGGGTATTCGGATGGACCCTCTCCAGCAAATAGGTGGCGGTGATATAGGACATGTCGAACGGCGGGTCCTGGCGCATATGGACGACGTCGACGCTGGCGAGATCGACAGCTTCCAACGCGCCGAGCATATAATGGTTACCCGCTTCACGGCGCAGCTTGAGACGTTGTGCTGCGGCGATCACTTGCTCGCCGTTGAGCGTCAACGCATCGGGCAGGTAATGGTATAGCGTGTGGCCGCGGCTCTGCGCCTCGAGGGCGAGCACGAAGGTGCTGTCCGCATCGATATCGACAGACCCGATATGGTCCATCTGAAAGGCTACGCTGAACACCATGCCAATTTTTTCTCTTTTTTCCGGTTGGCTTCAATTTAGCCGGGCACGGAGTCTCTGCAACAAAATCGAGGCGTTGTAACGCGCGCTGGGGCCGCTGCTTCGCCTCAGATGTTCCTCAAGCGAGGCGACCGCCTCTTGTGGACGGTCGAGCCGCGCCTGCAGAAGCCCGCACTCGCGCCATAGATAGGATGCATCAGGTGCGAAAAGCAACATCGTCTCGACCACATCGAGAGCATCCTCGAGGCGGACTTCGCGCAGCAGCCGTGTCTTTATGTTCTCCTGCAGACGCAGTAAAACCGCGCGGGCGCTCATCTCACGGTAATGCTCGGGCGTTAGTTCGGCATGATTGCCTGAAAGCGCCTTCAGCATGTCGCGCATGTCATGTGCCGTCAACACCCGGCTGCTGGCGAAGGGGTCGATGATCGCGCGCCTGCCGTTATAATCGAGCCGGACCAAGAAACGGCCTGGGAAGTCAATTCCAGAAACCCGCCAACCGAGGCTGTCAGAAACGTGAATGAAGAGAATTCCGAGCACGACTGGTAGACCTGAACGAGTGTCGATCACCCGCATCAGATTGGCAGCGTCAAGGTCGTTGAAATCGTCGGTGACGCCGTAGCCGTAGCGCTTGACGATAACCAGGGTCAACGCTTCGATCTGACGTTCAAGCCCAGCCCCCGTACCGCCGGCGTAGTCGGCGACTTCGTCGACCAGCGCTTGAAGATGGCGGCGATAGGGCGCCCGGGAAACACACGGACGGGCGACGGCGGCGAGGACCAGCGCCGTTTCTGCGAGATCGATGTCGTCGTCGGCATTGTTGCCGACCTCGACTAGGTGCGCGCGGATATCCGGCGGCGCCCTCACGCAGGGGCTTTCTTGACGCGGACGTAACTGATCACGTTGCGCACGTATCTGATGTTGCGGGCGTGGGCGACAACGCGGTCAAGCTCGGCTTGATTCTGCGCTAGTCCAATTAGGTAAACCGTGCCGCCTACAGTTTCAATCGAGTAATTGATTGCCAAGATCTTCTTGTCGAGCGTGATATTCGACGTCAGCTGCGCTGTGATCCAGCTTTCCCGCGTCAGGTTCTTAATATTGGTCTCGCCGACCAGAAGCTCGTTGAAGACGTCCTTGACGCTAGCGACCTCCCAAGTCAGACGAATGGCTTTGGCGCGCATAACCTCACTCGGTAGGTAACCAGTCAAGAGAACGCGCCCTTCATAAACCTCAATGCCGACGTTGATGATGTATTTCTCGCCGGCGTTGACCAAATTAATCCTGATTCTGCTCGCAATTGCAGTGTCAAGGGCGACAACCTCAAGTGGCCGCTCTTCCAAAGCCACGATGCCAGCCGTGGCGCCAGCACCGATGGCGGCGCCTGCGCAACCGCCAAGAAAGACAAGTACAACCGTCAATGCGGCGGCGCTTAACATAGGGCGCCAGAACCGGGAGAGGGGACGAAACCGGGTCATAGACGTTTCTCATTTTGCTCGTTGGTGCCTGCAAAGCACCATTTTAAATTGCCGGCCGACTTCCTGAAAGAGCCTTAGTTTTCAGGCCGACAAACAACCGTGACCAAAACCGGTGTTCGCCCCGGCTGATGATATCGATCTCGCTGAGCGGGCACTTGAAGTGCCGGGCTAACATAAGACAGCCACGACAACGGTTATACTATGCCGACAGCATCTTTGCTCACTAACCTTAACGCTACGCGTGGTACTTCCACTCGTGCCCGGCGGTCAATATTTGCGGCTCTTCAGTTCGAGTGCCCGGGCATAGAGACGGCGCCGCGAAATACCCGTCTCTGCCGCGACTGCCACCGATGCTTCGCGCACCGAAAGCTTGGCGAGCGCTTCGCTGAGGTAACGATCGACACTCTTGGCATCCGGCTCCGGGGTCGAGCCCGGCGGCTCGACAACAATCGTAAGCTCGCCCTTCGGTGCGCCGGATGTGGCATAGTGCTGGGCCAGTTCGGTGAGCGGTCCGCGCCGGACCTCTTCGTAGAACTTCGTCATCTCGCGCGCTACCGCGGAATTGCGTGGCCCCAATACGTCGGCCATATCGGCCAACGCTTTGACAAGGCGGTTGGCCGATTCGAGAAACACGATGGTCGACGGCACCGTCGCAACTACTTTCAGAGCCTTCCGCCGCGCCGCCCGTTTCGTTGGCAAGAAGCCATGAAAGAAAAAGCGGTCCGTTGGTAAACCGGCGAGAACCAGCCCGGAGAGTACGGCCGAGGGCCCCGGCACATGCGTCACCGGTACACTGGCCTCGATACAAGCGGCGACCAACCGATAGCCCGGGTCAGAAACCAGCGGCGTCCCGGCGTCCGAGACCAGCGCCACGATTTCGCCGTCTTTGAAGCGTTTCATAAGACGGGGTCGCGCACCTTCGGCATTATGCTCGTGATAGGAGACGAGAGAACAAGTGATTCCGTGAATGGCCAGGAGTCTGGACGTCACACGTGTATCCTCGCAGGCAATGACGTCGGCGGCGGCCAAGACATCGAGGGCGCGGAGCGTTATGTCGCGGGCGTTGCCGATCGGCGTCGCGACTATATACAGACCCGGGCTTGGTGCCTGAGCACGCGGTTTACTCGGCTGCCTGCAGTCGTTAGGCTTTGACCCCTTCGCCGAGGCTTTGCCGCTGGCTTCGTTCAACGGAGGTTTCGCGCCAACCGATGATTGGTTTTTCCGATCGCCCCGTCTTTCGTCGCGCCGTGCCATGGTTGGCTGCCGCCATCCTATTGATCGCTGGTTGCAAGTCTCCCCAATTCCTAACCTGGATGCAAGACGACGCGCGCCAACGCTCACCAACGACGCAGGCCGCCGGATCCCAGCTGCCGCCCCAGCGGTTGCAGGTGCCGCAATCGGACGCGATCGCGTTACGTATTCCAGAGACGCAGACACAGCCACCAATCGCCGACCCTCGCCTGCCACAGGCGCCGGCCGAGCACGTCATCACTTTGCCGACACCGACGGCGCTGCCTCCGAGCGAACCGATCCCGCAAGCTTTTCGGGACCCGGAGTGGCTCTCGTTCAAACCCTATCTAATTCAGCCCTTGCCGGGCGACCTTCCCGCCCAGGAGCCGATCGACCTGATCTCCAACGTGCCGCCGCCGGCGACCTCGGATACGGTGCGCGTGGCGCTACTTTTGCCGTTGTCAGGCCCCCATGGCCGGCTCGGCCAAGCAATGTTGAATGCTGCGCAGCTGGCATTGTTCGATTTCGCCGATTCCCGGTTCGAGTTGTTACCACACGACACCCACGGCACGGCCGAAGGCGCCATAACTGCCGCTACCCTCGCCATCGGCGACGGCGCCGCCGTCGTTCTTGGCCCTCTGCTGGCCGGGTCTGTGCAGGCCGTTTCGCCCCTGGCGAGGGCGGCGCACGTGCCGGTGATTGGCTTTTCCAACGATCGTTCGGTCGCGGGCCAAGACGTGTATACCATGGGCTTTCTTCCGCGCGCTCAGGTCGAGCGCGTCGTCGCCTACGCTTATTCGCGTGGCATCACCCGTTTTGCTGCCCTGGTGCCGGACAATGCCTACGGTGCGATGACCGTTAGGGCTCTCGAA
>PTLJ01000091.1 GCA_002938045.1 Alphaproteobacteria bacterium MarineAlpha3_Bin4 | reverse complement strand
AGGGTGGAGCTGTTGCCGAGTCACAGACGGCAATCGATGCGCTGGAGCAGGCTGGAGCTGTGAGTGAGGCGGCCGCCGCCGAGGAGGCAGCAGCGGAAGAGGTTGTCGATGAGGCTGCTGCTGGCTGACCACCTGATAAATCGCTAAAAAATCAGGCTTGATGGCCAGGCCTTTTAATCAGCGGGTCGGGGGTTCGAGTCCCCCATCGCCCTCCATTCTTTCAAGGACTTAGCTGGAAGCAGCTGAGTCCTTGAGCTTATCTGGGAACGTTTGTGGGAACATTGAGCACTGGTTTCGACCCCTGAATGGGTTTCCGGAGACAGCGTTCCGGTCATCACGCACCACGGCCATTGCTCAGAGGTTCGGGCTCGTAATCCATTAGCCGGATTGCAAGGACACATGGGCCATAGAGCTTGTCGGTAAAATTTTGATCCTTCAGGACCATCAACCCATGTCTAGTAGGCGGTAGATGCGGCGAGTGTAATCTCCGAAAGTCGGATGTGTCTTGATGTCGAGGTTGCGGGTCTCCGGCAATTCAATGGCGAAGTGGTCCGCAAGCCGCGCCGGGCCAGCTGTCATCACAGCGACGTGGGTGCCGAGGAATACCGCCTCCTGTATACCGTGGGTGACAAACAGGATCGTCTTGCGGTGTTCCTGCCATATGCGAACTAGCTCGAGGTTCATCTTGTCGCGGGTCAGCGCATCTAGTGCGCCGAACGGCTCATCCATCAAAATAAGTTTTGGGTCGTGGATTAGCGCCCGCGCGATGGCGGCACGCTGCTGCATGCCGCCAGACAGTTCGTACGGATACTTCTCTTCAAAACCTTTGAGACCGACCATTTCCAGCAGATCTTTCGCTCGCTCATGCGCCGCTTTTTTTGGCAGGCCAAGAATTTCGGCCGGGAGCAGCACGTTTTCGAGGATCCGCCGCCATTTCAGTAGGAGTGGTTGTTGGAATACCATGCCGACGTCGAGTGATGGGTCGAACGGTTCTTCGGCGGAGCCGATGCGCAAGTTTCCGCCGTCGTGTGGATGTAATCCCGCGATAATCTTCAGCAGGGTGCTCTTGCCGCAGCCGGAGGGACCTACGAGGGTTACAAACTCACCCGCACGAACCTCGAGGGAAATGCTCTGGATTGCCTCAAATTCGTTCCCGCGGGCACGATAGACTTTGCGCACATTTGACAATGATATAAACGACTGCACTATCGCTGCCACTTATTCGACCCGTGCGTCTTTAACTACAAAGATGCGTTCAAGAAGAATCACGCAGCCGTAGAGCAAGACGCCAATTACCGTTACCAGTAGAAGTGCCATCACCATGGCGTCAGTGTTGAGCGCTTCCTGTGTCACCAACATAAACCAGCCTAGCCCACGGTCTGACTGGATGAATTCACCAACGATCGCGCCTGCGACGGCAAGTACCGTGGCAACCTTCATGCCAGAAAATACGTAAGGTAATGCACCGGGCAATTGGACTTTAGCGAAGATCTGCCAGCGCGAGCCGTTGAGCGCCCGCACTAGGTCTATCAAGTCGGGCTCGGCCTCACGTAACCCGCGAGCGGTATTTAGTAGGATTGGGAAGAAGCAAATCATGAAGGTGATGACAATGTTCGTGTCCACGCCGAAGTGCAACCAGACAATCAACAAGGGCGCCATCGCCACCTTCGGGATCATGTTCAGAGTCACCAGAAGCGGCATCATTGCATCGTCGAGCTGGCGCGACCAAGTGAACACCGCCGCGAATGTTATACCGACGAAAGTGGCGAGGGCGTAGCCGCCAAAAACCTCCTGGGCTGTCGCGGAGAAGTGGAATACCCAATTGTAATTCGCGACGCCCAGTGTCTGTAGTGCTAGCCACGGCGTTGGCAGGATGAATTCGGGAACTTCGCCCACCACGACGGCGATCCACCAGATTGCGATGAACGCCGCGTGAACGAAAACCGTAATGGTAACTTTCCGCCAGATGCCGGCACTCATTATTGGGCTACTCCACGAATGGCAGGAATATAATTTGCTGGTTCCTCGAGCTCAGTGGCTGATAAGATAGATCATGCTGGATACACTGCTGCTTCGACGCCCGTCAAGGAAGAGGGAACACCACACGATCCCGAGTCATCTAAGAAAAATACTTGCCGCCGTGGCCATGTCGCTTGCCCTCGGCTTCGTCGCGGAGCGGGCGAGCGCGGCCGACAAGATCAACTTCGTCCTCAACTGGGTGCCTGGCGGCGACCATTCTCCAATTTACTGGGCGCGTGAACAGGGTTGGTATGCGGATGTTGACATCGAGCTCGTGATCGAGGGCGGCACTGGCTCTGGCGTTTCCGCGAAGAAGGTGGGCGTTGGCCGAAATCAGCTAGGCATCTCCGATTTGCCGACAATGTTGCAAACGCGCGGCAAGGGTGCTGATCTCGTCGCCGTGATGAACATATATGCCAACTCGCCCTACGGTATTTACTGGAAAAAATCGAGTGGCATTAAAACCTTTGGTGACTTGAAGGGACGCTCGATTGGCAACCCGCCGTTCGATGCGGCTCGGCAAATGTGGCCGGCGATCGCCAAAGTGCTGAAGATCGACCCGGCATCGGTGAAGTTCGTGAATGTCATGCCGAACGCTAAGGTTGCGGCCATGCATTCGGGCTCCATCGACGCAACGACGAACTTCTACAACACGCACTACATCTACCAGCGCATCTTTGGCGACGACATGGGCTTCGTCGCGCTACGCGACCTCGGTTTCAACCCCTACGGTAATTCGATCATCGCCAACGGCGCGTGGTTAATGGCAAATCCAGGTCTGGCCCACAAGTTCGTGTCTGTAACCCAGAAAGCTTACAAGGCGTGCGCGCTGAACTCGAAGCCGTGCATTGAAACGCTAGCCAAGGTCGGTAGCCAGAAGGTTGCAGACGTCACCGAGAATTGGAAGTTGGTGGTTGAGTTGATGACACACGAGACGAGTACAAAAATAGCGCTCGGCTACTTCGCGCCGGACCGCATGGACGCCGACTACGCCGCGGTGAAGACCTCGTTTGACATAGAGACCTACGACGTGAAGACGGCCTATACCAATGATTTCCTGGACATGTCGATCAAGATGCCGACCGACACAAACTAGGTCGGTCAAGCGGTATTACAGGCCGCGTTCACAGATCGGGCGTGGGGGTGGGGTGCGAGATTGCGGTTGTCATACCTCTGTGTTGCTGCGAGGTAGGGTCTTTCGACAACTCGTTGAGTGGAGGCAGCATCATGCATCGAGCCAGCGAGCGCGATTCTCGGCGACAAAATCGTCGTCGTTTAAGTGCGGGTAGGCGGCATAGATTCGGTCAATCTCCCTGGCTTGGCCGGGGCCAAGACTCTCAGTAGGGTCGAGGCACCAGATTCCTTCGAGCAATCCCTGTCGGCGAAGCACTTCGTGGCAGCCCGCGATGCAGCCGCCGAAGTTGTTGGCAACGTCGAACAACGCGGAGTTGCAGTCGGTCACCTGGCTGTCAAGCGCCAGCAGATCGGCCGGGACCACGTTCGTCTGCGCCGCCGAACGACAGCGGTCCAGCAATTCAACCGCTGACCTCACCCACACTGACCAATGCCCGAGCATGCCGCCAACGATACGCACCTCGACCGGTTCCCCGTCGCGCATGAAGGTGAACGGGATGACAAGATCCCCGACGATATGGTCGTCGTTGCCGGTGTAAAGCGCTATCCGGCCTTCGGCACGGGCCCTGATTACGCCGCGGATTACGTCGAGCGTGCGGTAACGGTTAAAGGGTGCGATCTTAATGGCAACTACATTCTCGATTTCAGCAAAGTACTGCCAGAAAGAAGGTGTCAGCACTACGCCGCCAACTGACGGCTGCAAGTAAAAGCCCATCAATGGGATTTCCTTGGCCACGGTGCGACAGTGGGCGATGATATCGTCTTCGGACGAACCCCGCCAGACGGAGAGACTCAATAGGCCGGCGTGATAGCCAAGATCACGGGCAGTCGCAGCCTCGCGAAGGGCCTGTTTTGTTTGGCCGACCAGACCAGCAATGCGTACCATCGGTCGGTCGGTCCAGTCCTCGATGGTATTGGCTCCCTGTGTCAGTACCGGTTCGTAAAGCCCGACATCGCGAATCTTGAACTGTGTAGTATGCACGCCGACAGCGATGCCACCGGCTCCAGCATCGACGTAGTAGCGCATCAGTGCCCGTTGTCGGCGTGCATCGAACTGCCGCTTTGCATCTAGCACAAGGGGGCTGGCCGGAATCGCAACGCCACGGCGCAGCGTTCCCAGGATCTCGTCGGGCCAGTCGGTCCAGTGCAATCCCATCATCCTATCCTAGTTCAGGGCCCGCCAGAGCAAACATGCGAGCGATATCCCCAAATCCTTCTTTAGCATCTTTGAACATCCGCCGGTACGGCCGCTGCACGGTGAAATCCGCGATGCGCAGCTGTTCGGCGAGGCACCGCTGGTGGTCTGGCACGTCGATGAAGGCTGGTCCAGTGATTTCGGCAAACGCGGCGGAAAGCAGGTGCGAGGCCGTCACCGGGTCATCCGAATACAGCGGTCCGAGTTGCCGGGCGGTACGGCCGGGCCGGCTTAACAGGTAGCCGTTGCCAGCGGTAGCCAACCATGCATTCCTTCCGGCCTGCCGGGCGAGGTAGCGCAATACCCTCGACCGGTCTCCGCCGAAAACATCTCGGTCGTAGGCAACGATAGCATCTACGTCGGCATCGGTGAGCGAACGGACGCCGGTTGGTCGTCCATTACCACCTGCGGCAAGCACGCCCTGCCATCGTTTCAAAGTGAAATGACTCCTGAAGCCAAGAGGTTTGTACACCTCTTCACCCGCCGGGGTGGCGTCTAATACCGGCACGAGTCCGGCTGCGTCCAAGCGGTTGATGCAGGCTTTGAGCAGCCAGCTTCCCAGCCCTTTGCACCGCCACATGCGGGTCACTAGCACCATGCTGACCCAACCGAACTCGGCTCCATACGGTAGATTCAGGGCCGACGCGACCAACCGGCCGGTCTTGTCTTCCAGCCCGAATGTGTCGCCAGCATCGATCATCAACCGCCAGTCGTCTGCTGTTTGGTTCCAGTTTGCCTCAGTGACTAGACCACAGGCGTCCTCGATATGGCGTTCGGCCAAAGCGACTTTGCGCAAGCTATTAATAACGTCCATCGCGCGCCTCGAATTGCGTTGGCTTGGCGAGGTTGGGCATGTCTCGTAGTACCCAGTCGCCGATCCACTCTATCATGCGGTCGAGCTGCACGATTGGGTGGCCAAACAGGCCCACCGCCCTGGCAGTATTGGTGAGCCAGCACGTTGGAGCTTCAATCCCGACAACTTTCGCTGGCTTGCCAAAGATATCACCAAAGCGCTCTGCAAGTTTGCGCACGGATATTGTCTCCGGCCCGCTGACGTTAAGTAATAGCGGTGGCGATGTACAATGGCCAAGTGCGCGCAGCACCTGGCTGTTGGCGTCTCCCTGCCAGATGACGTTGACGTGCCCGGTGGTGACATCGACCGGCTTGCCGGCAAGCACCTTCTGCGCGACGTCGAGCAGCACGCCGTATCGCGTGTCGATGGCATAGTTCAAGCGAATCAGAGTAACGGGCGTGCCATAGCGGCCCGAGAAATATTGGAATATGCGTTCGCGCCCGACACAGGACTGGGCGTACTCTCCCGGCGGGTCAGGGGACACGTCCTCCGTCGCACCCTGCGAGTCTGTGGCAACGAACGGGTAGACGCACCCGGTTGAGAAGGCGACGATGCGCGCCTCACAGTAGCGCTCGGTAATAAGCGCTGGCATGTGCACGTTCATCGCCCAGGTGAGCTCTTCGGTTCCTTCCGAGCCAAATTTGCGGCCGGCCATAAAGATTACATTGGCAACGTTCGGCAGCGCGGCGAGGGCTTCGCGGTCGAGCAGGTCGGCTTTGATCGTATTGATGCCTGCCGCGATCAGATCTTCCTCAACCCCAGCCTCGGAGAAGCGGGAAACGCCATAAATTTTTTTCGATGGAGCGGCGTTTTTCGCTAACCGCGCCAACGTGGGGCCCATTTTACCAGCAACGCCGAGAATGGCGATGTCGCCATCGATCGCCTCCAACGCGTTGACCAACGCTCTGCTGGGGCGGGTCATGAAGGCCTCAACGGCAGCTACGTCCGCAAACCGATCGGGTAGATAATCACGCTCGGGAATCGAGGTCATTACCGTTTATTCCTACGATGGGGTCCAGACATCACTGAATCTTTCTTCTTGGTAATCACCCGCTTATTATAAAAAGGAACGACTATGAGTGCCAACAGCCCGTCAGTCCAGGCAATTGTGCTAGGTCCTTACTCGGGCGCCCGACTGGTTGCTTGCTTACCCAACTGAGCGGGCGCTGACTGACGCTAAGTGGGTGGCGCTCGATGCTCAAACCCAAGCCGGTTTCAAGCTGGTGTGCGATTCCTTGAAGCAGCTATCGCACACCACGGCCCTGGGCAATGGGCCGTGTCCGAGCAATCCGGTTGTCGACGCCTAGCGGCCTCAAACTGTCAAAAGTGCGGGTCACCGGGTATCGCCGCATGGCACAGGGCGCTAGAATAGCAGCATGGTAGACCTCTCCGTTCTCGATCTTGCCTATATCGGCGAAGGATTCACCCCGGCCGATGCGCTGGCCAACACCCTCGACC
>PTLJ01000090.1 GCA_002938045.1 Alphaproteobacteria bacterium MarineAlpha3_Bin4 | reverse complement strand
TGCCTCAGCCGTGACAATTTTGTTAGCCGCGTTTAGCGCACTTCCTCTTCTGGTAGTGGCTATTTCCATAGCGCTTGGCGGGTTGCTCTATGGAATTACCACGCCGTCGCGTGACCTCCTGGTGCGTGCCGCGACGCCGCCAGGGTTCATCGGCATCGCTTTCGGTTTCACCTCGACCGGGTTGGGAATAGGCGGAGCAGTTGGTCCTGTGGTGTGTGGCTGGACGATGGACGCGGGGCGTCCAGACTGGACGTTCGTGCTGATCGCTGCGGTGACCGCGCTTGCAGTCTTCACAGTGTTTACTGTCCAGCCCGGCGACCATAGGCGGGATGGCTGATAGCGCAGGCGGATCCGGGATCTGGCACCGCCGGGTCTGGGTTCTAGCGTTTCCAATCATACTGTCCAACGTCTCGGTGCCGCTGTTAGGCGCTGTTGATACTGCAGTCGTTGGTCATTTACCCGACGCCTACTATCTCGGTGCCGTGGCGGTGGGCGCAATGATCTTTAACTTCCTTTATTGGGGCGTTGGATTTCTGCGAATGGCCACGACCGGGCTCGTGGCTCAGTCCCATGGCGCCACCGACGCCGACGAAGTGAGATCAGTGGTTGGCCGCGCACTTCTGATCGGGGGCTTGATCGCTGTCGTCCTGGTGATCGCGCAAGCCCCGATAGCGTGGGCCGCGTTCTCCATCGTTGAGGCAAGCCAAGAGGTCGAGGGATTTGCACGGTCGTATTTTCACATCCGTATCTTCGCGGCCCCCGCCACGCTCGCCAACTATGTCTTTCTCGGCTTGTTTGTCGGGCTTCAGAACGCGCGCGCTGCGCTCATCGTGCAGCTCTGGATGAATGGGCTCAACGTGGTACTCGACTTGGTGTTCGTGATCGGCTTCGGATGGGGAGTTGAGGGTGTCGCGCTGGCGACGGCAATCTCCGAATATTCGGCCCTGGCGCTCGCGATCTACCTCGCCCGAGGCATGCTCTCGCGCCTTGGCGGACGATTCCGGCGCGCAGATATCTTATCAGTTGCCGAGTTGCGTACCACCATGATCCTAAATTTCGACATTTTCATCCGCAACATGGGCGTTGTCTTTGCTCTCGCTTATTTTACTGCTGAGAGCGCCAAGATGGGCGATACGGTCCTCGCCGCGAACGCGGTTCTACTCAATTTCCAGCTGTTTATGGCGCACGGGCTCGACGGTTTTGCCCATGCCGCGCAGGCCTTGGGCGGTCGCGCGATTGGGGCAAACGACAAAACTTCATTTCGCCATGCAGTCCGTGTTTCGTCGCTCTGGGCGATCGTTGCCGCGATCGGGTTCACGGCTGCCTATGCTGCGTTAGGAACTGTCATCATCGCTCTGTTGACCGGCCTCACCGCGGTGCGGGAATCGGCCATCGCGCTCCTACCGTGGGTTATCATTGGGCCCATGGTCTCCGTATGGGCGTTCCAGCTCGATGGTATCTTCCTCGGCGCTACCCGTGGGCGGACTATGCGTAACGCCATGATTATTTCGGTGGCGATCTATGTCGTGGCATGCGCATTGTTAATTCCACAATGGGGCAACACTGGGTTATGGCTCGCGTTGACGCTGTTCTTCGGAATTCGCGGCGTGACGTTGGGTGCATGCTACCCGGCGCTGGAGCGTTCCGTCGGTGCAGACCAACGTCGTCCTCAAAGTTAGGTTTCGAGCACAATTATTAGCGATCCGTATGCTTGTCCGGTATTCCCGGCGCATTGTATGGTTGTCATGGACCGGTTAGAAGCGGAGGCAGACATGTCAGACGATCTTAAGGTATACGAAAAACAGGGATTTGGTCAGCGCATGGGATTCGGCGACAAACCTGCGCTGTTGATCATCGACTTCATTAACGCCTTCAACGACGCTGACAAATTCGGCGGAGGTAACATTCAATCGGCAATCGATAACACTGCCGAGTTGTTGGCGATCGCCCGGCATTTGGATTTGCCGATTTGCTTCACCTCGCACGTCTACGCCACCGACCGCAGCGAGGACGGCATCTTCAATCTTAAATCACCCAGCATGAACGACACTCTGATACCCGGCACGCCCGCTACCGAGGTAGTCGACGAGCTTGAGCCGCGTCCCGGCGAGCGGGTGCTGCATAAACATTATCCGTCGGGCTTCTTTAGCACCGATCTCGCGGGTTGGCTCGCCAAGCGTGGCGTCGACACCACGATCGTCACCGGCTGCACCACTTCAGGTTGCGTCCGTGCGACGGCGGTCGACGCTATGGGCCACGGTTTCCGGCCGATGATCCCGCGCGAATGCGTTGGCGACCGTGCTGACGGCCCGCACGAGGCCAATCTGTTCGATCTCGACCAGAAATACGCTGATGTAATGTCGCTCGATGAGGTCAAGGCCGAACTCGCTCGCCTGGCGCCCGATCAGGCAAACGTAGAGGGCGGTGGATAACGTAAACACCTTGCCAAAGGCGGGGATCAAGGAGAATCGACATGGTTGACGCACTCGGCTTTCGCGGTAAGTTCGCCGTCATTGCACCTTCTACCAACACCTCGGTACAGCCCGACTTTGACGACATGCGGGCCCCCGGCATCACCAACCATTTCTCCCGAATTTTCATTCCTGATGATCCCATCGCGTCAGATGCGGATTTCGAACAATTGATGGTGAACATCCGAGCCGAGATGGATTCTGCGGTCGACCGCGTCATGACCTGCAACCCTGATTATTTTGTCATGGGTATGTCCTCAGAAACGTTCTGGGATGGGCTCGCCAAATCGGAGGAACTAAAGGCGCACATCCAATCGATGACCGGGCTGCGCGTTGCCATGGGATCCGACGCTTGCCGCGCAGCTTTGAAGTGCTATGGCGACATCAAGCGCATCGCCGTCGTCACACCGTATTGGCCTGTCGGCGATCGCAATGTGCGCAAGTTCTTCGAAGATTGCGGCTTCGAGGTCCTTGCCATCAAGGGGTTAAATTGCGAAAGCCCGTCTCTGATCGCGCATGTACAGGAGAACGAATTGCGAGACGCTATCATGGAGGTCGATAAATCCGAGCCGGATGCCATCATTCAGGCCGGCACCAACCTATCCATGGTCCGCCTCGCTGCCGAGGCCGAGAGTTGGCTCCAGAAACCGGTCATCGCCATCAATGCCGCGACGTATTGGTTTGCACTTCGGGACTACGGTATCCACGATACAAAAGAAGGGTTCGGGCGGCTAATGGCGGAGTTTTCCGAGTTGCCAACTGATTACGCAGCGCTGGCAGCAGAGTAGAGTAACCAATTAACGCAGCGCCGTGGCCTAGTCGAATTGCATCATCATCCCGAGCAGTCGGGGTAACCAAAGGCTGAGCGCTGTGACGGTTGACGGCGCCAATCGGTGAGCGTTTTAATTCGGTTCGGTGAGGTCTTAAAAATAACTAGGAGCCGCCAATGTATCTGCGAAACGCTTGGTATGTCGCCGCTTGGGATGCCGAAGTAGGGCAAGATCCACTTGCGCGAACGCTGCTGGATGAGCCTGTGGTGCTGTTCCGCACCCAAGGTGGCACGGTTGTTGCGCTCGAGGACCGCTGTTGCCACCGCCATATGCCGCTCTCCTTGGGCTCAGTCATCGAGGACGAACTGCAATGCGGCTATCATGGCCTTCGCTTTGATGCCATGGGCATCTGCGTCGCGGTGCCCGGTCAAGCAAAGGTACCGCCAGGTGCCAGTGTACGGAGCTATCCAGTTATCGAGCGTTTTGGATGGGTGTGGATTTGGATGGGTAATTCCGAATGCGCTGATCCCGCGCTGATTCCCGATTGGTGGTGGATGGACCACCCGGACTGGAAGGTGGTTCGCGGAAACGACGGCCGGCCGCTTCATATCAAGTGCCACTACGAGCTGATTTCAGACAACTTACTCGATTTGTCGCATCTGAGCTTCGTCCATGCAGACACCATTGGCGCCGATTCGATCCTCGACTATACGGTCCAAACAGAGCGCAAGGCCGATCGCGTTAGAATGATCCGCCTAATTCCCGATGAAGCGCCTGCGCCGTTTTATTCGATGGCGGGTAGCTTTTCGGGCAACGTAGATCGTTGGCAGGTTGTCGAATCGTTGGTGCCGACGTGTTGCGACGTTGACATCGGCTCCGCCGAAGTAGGATCCGGTGTGCTCGATGGTGATCGACCGCAAGGCATTGCGTTTCACGCGTTGAGCGCCGTGACGCCGGAGACCGCGACGACGTCCCATCAGTTTTACGCTCATCCTCGTATGTTTGCTCTCGACAGCGAAGAAATGGACGAGGTCTACCGGGTTGACTTCAAACGTGTTTTTTTGGAGGACGTCGAAATGATGGAAGCACAGCAGAGGGCGATAGACCGCGATCCCGAACGAGGACTAATCGACATCAACGTCGATGGACCGGGGCTGGCGATGCGGGCGCTGCTCGCCAAGCACATCGAAGCTGAGAACGGCGCTGGCCGAACTTCGCCATGACCCAACCGCTCGAAGGAAAAATCGCACTGGTGACGGGTTCCAGCCGCGGGCTCGGGCGATCGCACGCAGTCGTGCTAGCGGAACATGGCGCGGACGTGATCGTCCACGACATTCTGCTCGAAGAGGCTGAAAATACCTTGGAGATGGTCCGCCAAACTGGCCGTGAAGCCCGCCTAATCACCACCGACATTCGGGATGTCGGTGCGTTTCAGAAAGCAGTGCGCGACGCTGGACGCGTAGACATCCTGGTCAACAACGCCGGGGTTGGCGGCAACCGGTTGGCGATAGAAGACGTCGACTGCAACATATTTGATCAAATGTTCTCCACCCACGTGCGCGGGACGTTCTTCGCCACTCAAGCCGTGGTGGCGCAGATGAAGGAGCGCCGTGCCGGCAAAATCGTTAACATCTCGTCGATCTACGCCATGGGCGGCAGCCACTTTGCTTCTCATTACTCGGCCGCCAAGTCGGCGATCTCCGGGCTGACTAAGTGCTGGGCGCGCGAGTTCGCGCCTTGGCGCATCAACGTCAACGCCGTAGCGCCGGGTTTTGTCGCGACCGAAAGCAGGCGCGCCAGCGTCTCTGTAGAGCAAATCCGCGAGCGCGCTGAAGGAATGCCGCTCGGCCGTTTGTGCGAGCCGATCGACATTTCTCACGCAGTCGCCTGGCTTGCTGGGCCCGAGACCGACATGATGACGGGTCAGGTCGTTAGCCCCAACGCGGGCGAAGTGATAGTCGGATACTAAACAAAGGCGAATGTGTGGCCGGCGAGCCGCTCGTGAGAAATTCAAAATATGCGCGAACAAGCAGCCAGTTTGTAAAGGCTCGAGGAAAATATGGCTTAGCAAGGGCGCAATCCCGCTACAGTCGACAATGATCCGGCGCAGTGTAGTAATATGATTGATTTTCAAGCGTGGGTTTCCTCGGTTGTGCGCTCACCATCGGACCTGGTGGAGGCTCTTTCCTCAATTAATCCTAGTCGATAACGAAGCTCTGTTTTTCAAATTGAGGGAGGAGACCCCGGATGGTGTCGTGATCGACAATTGGGAAATTAGCTGGAGCGGTGCCCGGAAGTAGCGTCGCCCCACCGACCGGCTGTACACTGGCGAAGTAATCCATCTAAACGACCAAGCAGGGGAGAGCCTAACGAATGACCGCCGCTGACATTCAAATTTATAATCCTGACGCGCTCGGCGCACCGCTCGGCCAATACACTCACGTGACCCGGGTCAAGGCATCCGAGTTTTTATTCATTGCCGGAATGCTATCGGCTGACCCGGACGGTAATGTTGTCGGTGAACGCGACTTCGATGCCCAGTGCACCCAGGTGTTTGCGAATTTGCACGCGGCGCTACGCTCGGCGGATGCGGATTGGTCCAACGTGGTTCAGTTCACGACCTATATGGTGCACTCGCAGTCAATCCCGGAGTTCATGGCCTACCGCCTCCGCGAGTTTCCCAAGATGTTCCCCGACGGTAAATACCCGCCCAACACCCTGCTGCTGGTCGACCGCCTGGTACAAGAACCGTTTTTGGTCGAGGTCCAGACAATTGCCGCTGTTTGATCTTCCAAATGTCTGTCTAGCTGTCGGCGAACACCGCCAATGCCGCATCGACACCAGCGCTCGGCGGCGCGGCGTAGCCGTTTCGTCTGAGAACAGCTTCGAAGGCCGCTAGCGTATTGGTCACTGTGTCCTTGCGAGCATTGTGGCCCATCGTACCGATGCGCCAAACGCGGCCCTGCATCGGTCCAAAGGACGTCCCGATCTCGATCGAGAAATCGTCCAGCATGCCGCGAATCACAGCGGTGGCGTCGACACCGTCAGGCACATTGACACCGGTGACGTTGTGCATCTTGTGGCGCTGGTCCCCGAATAATTGGAGATCCATCGCCTTGAGCCCGGCAGATAGAGCAGTTGAAACACGTTGGTGACGCATGATGCGGGCATTGAGTCCTTCGGCAAGCGCAAGTCGGGCACATTCGCGTGCTGCATAAAGCGCTGAAGTTGCTTCGGTGTGATGGTTGAGTCGACTTTCACTCCAGTAGTCCATTAACATTGGCAGATCGAAATAGTTGGACTGAATCATCTCGCCGTCGCCTGGATTGAAGCCCTCTGGTCGGATGCCTTGTTCAATGTGCTTTCGTGGTAGCACCACGTCTGCGACGCGCTGGTTGAAGGTGATCGGGGCCGAGCCGGGTGGCCCGGATAGGCATTTCT
>PTLJ01000009.1 GCA_002938045.1 Alphaproteobacteria bacterium MarineAlpha3_Bin4 | reverse complement strand
GAGTTTATCGAGGAAGTCCTCGGCACCCGGGCCCGAGATCCGGCATTTGGCGAACGCCGTCATGTCTAAGAGGCCGACGTTCTCAGACACGTTCCTGCATTCTTTGCCTATCGGTTTGAACCACTTAGAGCGGCGGAAAGACCAGTCGTCCTTTTGCTCCATGCCTTCGGGCGCGAACCAGTTAGCGCGCTCCCAACCGAATTTCTGGCCGAACACGGCACCCATGTCCTTGAGCCGATCATAGCACGGCGCCGTGCGCAGGGGCCGTGCGTCCTCGCGCTCCTCGTCTGGGTAGTGGATAGTGAAGACGTTGCGGTAGGCCTCCTCGTTCTTGACCCTGAGATAGGCCTTTGTGGCGTAGTCGCCGAACCGCCGCGGCTCGACGCCGAGCATGTCGATGGTAGGCTCTCCCTCGACGATCCACTCGGCCAGCTGCCAGCCGGCGCCGCCGCCGGCAGTGATGCCAAACGAATGGCCTTCGTTGAGCCAGAAATTCTTCAAGCCCCAAGCCGGGCCGATGATCGGATTCCCGTCGGGGGTGTAGCAGATGGCGCCATTGTAGACTTCCTTGACGCCGACTTCGGAGAATGCTGGCACCCGATTAATAGCGGCCTCGATAAGAGGCTCGAGACGATCGAGGTCCTCTTGGAATAACTCGTACTCGGCCTCGTCGTCTGGGCCGTCAACGTAGCAGCACGGGGCACCGGCTTCGTAGGGACCGAGAAGCAGACCGCCGGCCTCTTCGCGCAGGTACCACGACCCGTCTGATTCGCGCAGCACCCCCATCTCAGGCAGGCCGTCCTTGTGACGCTGCTGGATTTCCGGGTGCGGCTCGGTAACGATGAACTGGTGCTGGACCGGAATTACGGGCACGTCTAGGCCGACCATGGCGCCAGTCTGGCGGGCGAAGCTGCCGGTCGCCGAGACGACGTGCTCGCAGGTGATGTCGCCTTTGTCGGTGGTGACGAACCATTCGCCCGAGGGCTTATGTCCGATGCTGGTGACTCGGGTGTTGCGGTAGATCTCGGCACCCATGTTGCGCGCGCCCGTGGCCATCGCCTGGGTCAGGTCGGCGGGTTGGATGTAGCCGTCCTCAGGATGAACGATGGCGCCAACGATGCCGTCCGGGTTGCACAGCGGCCACAGCTCCTTAACCTCGTCCGGCATCAGGAATTTGACATCGACGCCGATGGTGGCGGCGACACCAGCGTACTGGTGGTATTCATCCATGCGGTTCTGGTTTAAGGCCAGGCGGATGTTGCCGACTTTGCGGAAACCAACATTCTTGCCGGTCTCTTCTTCCAGACCCTGGTAAAGGGCGACCGAGTGCTTGTGGATCTGACCGACACTGTAGCTCATGTTGAATAGCGGTAGGAGGCCTGCGGCGTGCCAGGTGGAACCGGATGTCAGCTCCTTACGCTCGACCAGGACGACATCAGTCCAGCCTTTTTTGGCCAGGTGATAGAGAGTCCCGACGCCGACCACTCCGCCGCCGATGACGACCACGCGCGCTTGATTCTTCATCTCGATTTCCTCCCGGTCCTCGTCCTCTCGGCCTGCCTCACAATCTTGCGGCCAACCGACAGAAATCTTAATCGTTGTCTGAAAGTGTTGTCTAGGTCCCAGCCGCACCATTTGTTAACGATTCAGCGACGCTAGATGTCCCGTTTGCGCCATAGCGTTATCCTACTTTTTGGCATCAACTTAAGCGCTGGGCGAAGTGGTCAAACAATAAAATGGTGGGGCTGAATTAGTCTCCACAATCAGTCTCGATAAACTGCACGAAATCCATTGCCTTTCGACTTGACGGGGGCCAAGGTTAGTTAGCCCGTTGGAGGATTGGAGTCATGAGCAAAGCAGTCGCCGCCCCCCCGTCTGGCCGCCGCGGTCGCGATGCAAGACGGGCCGAACGCGCGAAAACTTCATCCGTTAGCATTCCCTACATCACCCGCAACATCCCGCTGACCGAGCTCTGCCATTCCGAGGCGCTTGACATCATCGAAACCAACGCTGAGACGGTGCTCGAGGAGATCGGTATTGAATTCCGAGACGATGAAGAAACTTTGACACTTTTCCGCGAGGCCGGCGCCGACATTGACGGCACTCGGGTGCGGTTTCCTCGCGGCCTGGCGCGTAAGTTGATCGAGACGGCGCCAGCGGAATTTACCCAGCACGGACGCAATCCAAAGCGCAACGTGCAGATCGGTGGCGACCACCTCGTGTTTGTGCCCGTTTACGGGCCGCCGTTCGTGCGCGACCTAGAAGGTGGGCGCCGCTACGGCACCATCGAGGACTTCGAGAACTTCGTCAAACTGGCCTACATGGCGCCGTCGATCCATCACTCGGGCGGCACCGTCTGTGAGCCGGTCGACCTGCCAGTCAACAAACGCCATTACGACATGGTCTACACGCACATTAAGTATTCGGACAAGCCGTTCATGGGCTCGGTGACGCACCCGCAGCGCGCGCGCGACACGGTCGACATGTGCCGCATCCTGTTCGGCACCGACTTCATCGACGACAACACGGTCTGTACCAGCCTGATCAACGTCAATTCACCGATGACCTTCGACGAAACCATGCTCGGATCGCTCAAGGTCTATGCGGCAGCCAATCAGGCGACCATCGTCACGCCCTTCATCATGCAGGGCGCGATGGCGCCGGTTTCTGTCTTCGGCACTCTGACCCAGGCATTGGCCGAAGCGATGGCCGGCCTCGCACTGACTCAGCTTGTTCGGCCCGGCGCGCCAGTCGTATTCGGCTTGTTCTCGGCGGCGCTCTCTATGCAGTCGGGGGCGCCAACCTTCGGTACGCCGGAACCGACTCTGGTGCTTTCAGCAGCGGCGCAGTTAGCACGGCGCCTTAAGCTTCCGTTCCGCTCAGGCGGCTCGCTCTGCGCTAGCAAGATCCCGGATGCCCAAGCGGCCTACGAGAGCGCTCATTCGCTGGCGCCAGCGGTGCTCTGCGGGGTCAACTTCGTTCTCCATGGTGCTGGTTGGCTCGAGGGCGGGTTGGTGTCAAGTTACGAGAAATTCGTCATGGACATCGACCAACTCGCGATGATGGAGGTGTTGTGCAGAGGCTACGACACGTCGGAGAACGGGCAGGCCATGGACGCCATCCGCGAGGTCGGGCCAGGCGCTCATTATCTCGGCTGCGCCCACACCCAGGCCAACTTCGAGACCGCCTTCTACCGCTCGACGGTGGCCGACAACAACTCCTTCGAGCAATGGCAGACGGAGGGCGAACTCAGGACTGTCGACCGCGCGAGCAAGGGCTGCAAGGAAATGCTGGCTTCCTATCAGCCGCCGCCCTTGGACGAGGCCAAAGACGAGGAACTACTCGCCTTCATCGCCGAGAAGAAGGCGAGCTTCCCCGACTCCAACGTTGCCTAGAGCGGATGCCGGGGCACGCTATTCTCTCTTGACCGGGAAGGACAGGGGGTCAGACGATGAAACTCCGCGAAGGCGATGCCTGGATGTCAGCTGACGATTACGGCCGGTCGCTAAAAGGTTTAGGCATCAATTTATTGGTCGAAGATACCGAGCGTGCCGTAGCATTCCAGACCAGCGTGCTCGCGGCTGAGGTCATTTACACCGATCCGGATTTTGCCGTTCTGCACGGTTATGGCGCGGAATGGATGCTGCATGCGGATCATACCTACAACGACCATGAGCTCTATGGAAGCTTGGAGCCCGACATTGCGCGCGGCATCGGTGTCGAGCTACGTTTACACGGCTGTGATCCGGATGCGGCGGAGACCCGTGCAAGGGAGGCGGGATATACGGTTTTGGCTGGTGCGATTGACAAGCCGCACGGGTTGCGTGAAGCCTACCTCGTCGACGTCGACGGCTACGTCTGGGTGCCGGACGTGCCGAACGTAGCGTAAGCGCATTTCCTAGCGAACGATAAAACCTCGCCCTAGATCGTCGCCGTCTTCAAGTCGGAACGTGCTTTCGCCGGTGTAGTGTGCCACACCAGCGACTTCGACGGTAACGGCGCGGAAATCGCCGCAGCGGGTCTCGGATACCGCACGACCGGTGAAACGGGATCCGACGACGCTCTCAAAGATCCGCTCGCGGCCGAGTTGGATCAGACCACGCCGGTGCTGAAGCGCAATGCGGGCGGTGACGCCGGAACCGGTCGGACTGCGATCAACCTGGGCATCGGCGAAGACGCAGGCGTTGGCGGTGGGATCGCTAGAATAGGCGTCTCGCCCATCGGTAAGGATGGTGCCGTAGAGGAAGGCGAGATCGTTGTCGTCGGGATGGTGGAGCGAGACTTGGCACTTGACCGCCTCGGTGACGGCGGTTGCGGCGTCGACCAGGTCGCGGACTCGCGATTGGCGGACGTCGAGGCCAAACTGGTCAGCGGCGACAAAGGCATAAAACGCGCCACCGTAGCCGATATCGACAGTGACAGGTCCGTAATCGTTGGTTTCGACGATCTTATCGAGGGCGAAGCCGAAGGCTGGCACGCTCTCAAACCGGACCCGGCTGCCACCCCCGTTGTCTCGCTCAACGTATGCGGTGACTAGCCCGCAAGGACATTGGATGTTGACCGCCGTCTCCGGGTTGCGCGTTTCGACGATTTCTCGATCGACGGCATAGCGGCCCAGCGCGATAACGGCATGGCCACACATGGTTGAGTAGCCTTCGTTGTGCATGAACAGCACCGCCATATCGGCTTCATCTAGGTCCGGCTCGACGAGAATGACACCGTACATGTCATAATGCCCTCGCGGCTCTAACATCAAGAATTGTCGTAGGTGGTCCAGATTCTCGTGTACGTAGCGGCGCTTGGCGAGGATGGTGTCGCCCGAAATCTCAGGATATCCGGCGGTAACAATCCGCACCGGCTCGCCCCCGGTGTGCATATCGACACTGCTTATCTCGACGACGTTTTTCATGTCGGCGAGATTAGCGGTATCACGTCACCGCTGCTACCTCGGTGGAGAGTCAGCAGGCGCCGTTATCGTGGCTGGCATAACCCCAATTGCGTCTGAAACTTGCGGAGGTCTAACCAATGGACCAATTAAATTCGATTTGGGGAACCCAGAGTTATTACACACCGGGTCCAGATAACACACTATAGAACGCAAAGAATGCCAACATATTCAACAGGGTAGATTCCGATGGGGCCCGCTGTATTCGAGAAGCCTAAGCAGTGGCTACCTTGACGCCGAACTCCCGGCCCGCGTCCTCAAGCCAGGTCCAGAGGTATTCGGCGAAGCTTCGATACACATATATTTCGTAGGTGGGAATGCCCGAAGTCTTATGGGCCACCGTCTGATGGAGGATGACATGAGCCTGGGCGAGCAGCGTTTCAGCGCAGTGGCCGGGGCCGAAGACACGGGGGTGGAGATCGACGGAACAGCCTTTCATCAACACCTCGCGGGCGTTGTCGCCGGTGATGCGGATCACGGTCCGGCTTTCGCTGAGGTCGGTAACGGCGGCGTGTTGATTGGCAATGGCCAAGAACAATGCCTTCTTAGTCTTTTCCTCGGCGCCAGGCTTGGTTACCACCAGCCACTCGTCTGGCCCTTGCCAGATGATATGAGTCCCTTTTGAGGAGCCGCTTACCGTCCCCGCTGTCGTCGGCAAGCCGGTCTTGATCGCTTTCTCGACGGCGTCGCGGAATGTCGGATTGCCGGTGTCGCCGCGCAACAGCAGTTGGCCGCGGTGAGGAAGCTCAGCCAGGATTACAGCAGCGTCGGTCAAGCCGCCGTCGCTGGCAACGCGTGCGTCTAAGTGCAAGTGAGCCAGCGGGCTCTGGCGCAGATAGGGGTCAACCATGAAGCCGACTCCCGTCCGGATCGAAGAACACCGGCTCCGTAATTTCGGCGCTGAGTGTCCTGTCGGTGAGCGGCACGTAGACCTTCGCGCCAAGTCGCTGGCGTCCGCCCTTGACCAAAGCGAGCGCGAAAGATCGCCCTAGATTGGCCGAGAAATAGCTCGATGTGACGTGGCCGATCATCGGCATCGGCGGGCCTGCGTGCTTTTCGGCGGTGATTTGACCGCCCTCGGGCAGCACCGTGTTGACGTCGTCCGGCAGCAGGCCGACCAAATGCTTGCGGTCGTCACGCACGCAGTCGGCGCGGCTCAGGGAGCGCCGGCCGATGAAGTCCTTGTTCTTAGAAACGATCCAGTCCATGCCAAGATCATTGGGTGTGACGGTGCCGTCGGTCTCCTGGCCGACGATGATGAAACCTTTCTCGGCCCTGAGCACGTGCATTGTCTCGGTGCCGAATGGTGTGATGCCAAATTTGTCACCGGCGTTGATCAGTGCCGTCCACAGCGCCATGCCGTAGCTTGCGGGCACGTTGATCTCGAACGTCAATTCTCCGGTGAAGCTAATGCGGAAAATACGCGCCGGAATGCCGGCGACGGTGCCTTCGCGCAGGGTCATGAACGGAAACGCTTCAGCGCCGAGGTCGCTATCGCTTGTGAATTCGCAGAGCAGAGCCCGCGCGTAGGGGCCGCAGATGGCGATCGTCGACCAGTATTCAGTGACCGAGCTGCAGTAGACCTTGAGCTCTGACCATTCCGTTTGCAGCCACTCCTCGAGCCAGCCGAGCACGGCGGCGGCGTTCCCGGTGGTGGTCGTCATCAGGTAGTGGTTGTCGCCGAGCCGCGTCGTCACGCCGTCGTCCATCACCATACCGTCCTCGCCTAGCATCAGGCCGTAACGGCACTTGCCGACGGCCAGTTTTGACCATGCGTTGGTGTAGATGCGGTTAAGGAACTCGGCCGCGTCAGGGCCTTGGATGTCGATCTTACCAAGCGTCGATGCGTCGAGAATACCGACCGCGTTTCTGGCCGCCAGGCATTCGCGGTCGACGGCGTCACGCATGCACTCACCAACCTGCGGGTAGTACCAGGGGCGCTTCCATTGGCCGACGTCCTCCCACTTGCAGCCGGCCAGCTCATGCCAGTGGTGGATCGGCGACATCCGCACCGGGTCGGCGAGCGGGCCAACGTCGCGCCCGGCCAGTGCGCCGAAAGTCACCGGCGTGTAGGGTGGGCGGAATGTTGTTGTACCGACGTGGCTCAGGGACTCGGCACCCAGTGCCTGGCCGAGGATAGCCATGCCCGGGATGTTGCCGGTTTTTCCCTGGTCTGTGGCCATGCCGAGCGTGGTGTAACGCTTGGCATGTTCAATCGAACGGTAGCCTTCGCGGGCGGCTAGCTGCACGTCGGCGGCGGTGACGTCGTTCTGCAGGTCGAGGAAGTGCTTGCCGCGCTGCCCCACCGGTCGCGTCGTCGGCACAATCCAGAGATGACGTGGTGCTGCCTCGTCAACGTTGTTGGCACGCGGTGACTTCTTGCGCGCAGATTTCTTGAACCCGGTCTTGGCCGCCGCTGCCTTACCGGCGGCAGTGCCGGTCGCCAGACATTCGCCGAGCGAAAAGTCACCGTTGGCGGCGCCGGCAGAGCGCACCGCCTGAATCGTCTCACCGGGTACGAAAATGTTACGCTCGTCTTCGAACACGGCCTTGCCGCCGGAATGGGAATGCAGATGCACGGCTGGGTTCCAGCCGCCCGACGAACAGACCACGTCGCAATCGACAACCCGTGCCTCACCGACCACGCCGTCACCGTCGGCGTTCAACGACATCACCTCAATGCCGCGCACACCGTGGACTCCGATAACGCCAGTGATGGCGGTATCGTCGAGCACCTCGATGTCTTGCTCGACGGCGCGGGTCGGTAATTCGCCGCCCGGGTCGGAGCGCAAGTCGATAACTGCCGCCACCTCAACGCCGGCCTCGACGAGGTCGAGTGCCGTACGGTAGGCGTCGTCGTTGTTGGTAAAGACGGCGATGCGCTTGCCGGGCGTGACGCCATATCGGTTGACGTAGGTGCGCACAGCGCCGGCCAGCATCACGCCGGGGCGATCGTTGTCCGAGAACACCAGCGGTCGTTCGATGGCGCCGGTGGCGAGGACGACCTGGCGGGCGCGGACCCGCCACAGGCGCTGGCGTGAGACGCCGCCACCGTCGCAGATCTTGGCACTACGCGTTTCGATCATGCCGATGAAGTTATGGTCATAGTAACCGAACGCGGACGTCCGCTTGAGGACGGTGATGTCCGGCATCGTTTCTAATTCGGCCTCCGCCGCTGAGACCCAATCCATCGCTGGGCCGCCGTCGATCTCCGCCCGCTCGGCCAGCAGCCCGCCACCGAGCTCCGGTTGATCGTCGGCCAACACTACGCGCGCGCCGGCGCGGCCAGCGGACAGTGTCGCCAAAAGGCCTGCAGGTCCGCCGCCGACGACCAAAACGTCGCAATGGATGTTCATCCGGTCGTAGTGGTCCGGATCCGGCTCGTGTGGCGAGTGGCCCAGTCCGGCGGCACGGCGGATAAAATATTCATAGATCTTCCACCCGGACGTCGGCCACATGAAGGTCTTGTAATAAAAACCCGAGGGTAAGATGCGGTGGAACCAGTTGTTAACGGCCATCACGTCGAAGCCAGGGCTGGGCCAGCAGTTGACGCTGTCTGCTATGAGGCCTTCGTAAAGCTCGACCAGGGTCGCCTGGTGGTCGGCAAGCGTGCGCGCGCCGGTCTCGAGCTGCACTAGGGCGTTGGGTTCCTCCGCACCAGCGGCCATGATGCCGCGCGGGCGGTGGTACTTGAAGCTGCGCCCAACTAAACGTACTCCGTTGGCTAAAAGAGCTGACGCCAGTGTGTCGCCACGATAGCCCTGATAGTGCCGGCCGTTGAAGGTGAAGTTGACCGGTACATCACGTTCGATCCGCCCGCGATCCGGCAAACGGAATTTCTGCGTCATCAGCCGGCTCCCTTCGGTGGTTTTTTACCCATCTTGTAGGCGCCGACGATCTCGTTGGTCGCTGTATTGCGGGCAACGTTGAACCAGCGTCGGCAGCCGTATTGGTGGACCCAGCGCTCGAGATAGACGCCTTTTGTGTTTTTACGCATAAATAGGTAGTCGGCCCATTCCTCGTCACTGAGTTTGTCCGGGTCCTTAGGCCGCTCGATATGGGCCTCGCCGCCGTGGTGGAATTCGGTTTCCTCGCGTTCGCCGCACCACGGGCAGGGGATCAGCAGCATCGTCCGTCTCCGCTCCCTAGTGAGCTACTGCGGCGGCGCCGTGCTCGTCGACCAGGGCGCCTGAAACGAAGCGCTCGAGCGCGAACGGCGCGTTTAGCTCATGCGGTTGGTCGCGAGCGATAGTGTACGCGAAGCACCATCCCGACCCGGGCGTCGCCTTGAAGCCACCAGTGCCCCAACCACCGTTGATGTAAAAACCTTCAACCGGCGTTTTGGAGATGATCGGACTGGCATCGGGACAGGTGTCGACGATGCCGCCCCACTGGCGCATCATCCTGAGCCGGCTAAAGATCGGGAACAACTCGCAGAGCGACGATATCTGGTGTTCGATGATGTGCAGGCTACCGCGCTGGGTGTAGCCGTTGCAGCCATCGATGCCGGCACCCAGCACCAGTTCGCCCTTGTCCGACTGCGAGACATAGACGTGGACGGCGGCGGACATCACCACCGTGTCGATGATCGGCTTGATCGGTTCTGAGACCAGCGCCTGCAGCGGGTAGCTGTTGATTGGCAACCGGATATCAGCCATCGCGGCGAGCATGCTGGTATGGCCAGCGACGACGATGCCGATCTTCGGCGCCTTGATCACGCCACGCGTTGTCTCGACGCCGGTTACCTTGCCGCCGTCGCGCAGGATGGCGGTGACCTCGCAGTTTTGGATGATGTCGACGCCACGGGCATCGGCGGCCCGTGCCAAGCCCCAGGCAACTGCATCGTGCCGCGCGACACCGCCGCGCCGTTGAAGCGAAGCGCCGAGCACGGGATAGCGTGCGCCGGGATGGGTGTTAAGGATAGGTACCATCACCTTGACCTGCTCGGTGCTCAGGATCTCGGAATCGATGCCATTGAGGCGGATCGCGTTGACGCGCCGATGCAGCTCGCGTAGGTCGTGCAGGTTATGAGCCAGGTTGATGACGCCGCGCTGGCTCAGCATGATGTTGAAGTTCAGGTCCTGACTCAGTCCCTCGTAGAGTTGCAGCGCCTTGTCATAGATGGCGGCGCTTTCGTCCCAGAGGTAGTTGGAGCGGATGATGGTCGTGTTGCGGCCGGTATTGCCGCTGCCGACCCAGCCCTTTTCCAGGACCGCGACGTTGGAAATACCGTGTTCCTTGGCTAGATAATAAGCGGTGGCGAGCCCGTGTCCGCCGCCGCCAATGACAATCACGTCGTAGGAAAACTTGGGATCGGGGCTGCGCCAGGCCTGCTGCCAGTCCTGGTGGTAGCCGATGGCATTTCGAACGAGGCTGAAGATCGAGTATTTGTTCATCGGTACCTTGCTCCCATGGGATATTCGGTCCGCTCACGGACCTGGGGGCCTCCGGGGTCCGTCGGTCGTTAGCTAATCGCGTTCCATTGACACCGTCAAGTAGCGCCGTCTATCACTTAAACAACCAATTTGGGCGTCTGAGCGATCGCCGGTGTAATGGTGGCAGAATTTGAGGTTCTCGGGCCAGTTGATCACAACCTTGTTATCGGTGTCCGCTTTAGGCAACCCTGTATCGGGTTCCGGATTGACCGTCAGGTTGACCGAGTACAGGATGCCGTTAATCGGGAAGGGCTAGTTCCAGGAGATATACGGGCATGAAGAAACACGTTCGGGTCGCCGTAATTGGCGGCGGCGTCGTTGGTTGCAGCGTTCTCTATCACCTGACAAAACTGGGTTGGAGCGACGCTGTTCTAATCGAGCGCGACGAGTTGACCTCTGGCTCAACCTGGCACGCGGCCGGCGGCTTCCATACCCTCAACGGCGATCCCAATGTCGCCAAGCTGCAGCACTACACGATCGAGCTTTATAAGGAGATCGAGGAGCTCTCTGGCCAAACCTGCGGTGTCCACATGACCGGCGGCGTGATGATGGCGGGGACGCCTGAACGCATGGATTTTTTGAAAATGGCGAAGGCCCGGTCGCGCTATCTCGGCATCGAAATGGAGGTCATCTCCGTCGACGAGGCGGCGGAGTTGTTCCCGCTAATGGACAAGAGTTACTTCGTCGGCGCGCTTTACAGCCAGGCCGAGGGGCACCTAGATCCGGCAGGAACGACCCAAGCTTACGCCAAGGCGGCGCGCATCAAAGGCGCCGAGATCTACCGTCATACTCGGGTCGAGGACTTGCGACAACGCCCCGACGGCGGCTGGGACGTGGTCACCGACAAAGGCACGCTGCATGCCGAGCACGTTGTCAACGCCGCTGGGCTATGGGCGCGTGAAGTTGGCCGCATGGTCGGGCTCGAACTACCGGTGCTGGCCATGGAGCATATGTACATCCTAACTGAGGAAATGTCTGAGGTTATCGAAATCAACAAAAGCACCGGTGCGGAAGTGCTCCACTGCATCGACTTCGAGGGCGAGATCTACATGCGCCAGGAAGGCAAGGGTATGCTGATGGGCACCTACGAGAAGGCTGGCGTGCCGTGGTCCGAAAAGGATACGTCCTGGGATTTCGGCCACGAATTACTACAACCTGACATCGATCGCATCGCACCGTCGCTGGAGGTCGGTTTTTCGCACTATCCAGCGTTCGAGCGTGCCGGCATCAGGCAAGTCATCAATGGGCCCTTCACCTTTGCGCCGGACGGGAACCCTTTGGTCGGACCAGTTCGCGGGCTCAAGAACTACTGGTGCGCCTGTGCCGTTATGGCCGGGTTCAGCCAGGCCGGCGGCGTCGGGATGTCGCTGTCGAACTGGATGGTCGAGGGCGATCCGGGCTTCGACATCTGGAGCATGGACGTCGCGCGCTTCGGTGGCTGGGCTGACATGGCCTACACCAACGCCAAGGTGCGCGAGAACTACTCGCGGCGTTTTTCGATCACCTATCCGAACGAGGAATTGCCGGCCGCACGGCCCGTCCGCATCTCGCCGCTCTACGAAAAACTTAAGGCGCGCAACGCCGTATTCGGTGCGGCTTACGGTCTCGAGCACGCGCTGTGGTTTGCGCCCGAGGGCGAGGAACCCTTGGAAACACCAACCTTCAAGCGCTCCAATGCGTTCGATACCGTACGCGACGAATGCAACGCCGTACGCAACGGCGTCGGCATGATCGAAATTTCGACCTTTGCCAAGTACGAGGTCACAGGCCCCGAAGCGGAAGCCTGGATCAGCCGCATTCTGTCGAACAGGATGCCGAGGACGGGCCGCATCGTACTGTCGCCGATGCTTAATCCGGATGGCAAACTGATTGGAGACTTCACTGTTGCCAAGCTGGCCGACGAGCAGTTCTACGTCTTTGGCTCGGGCATCGCCGAGGACTACCACATGCGCTGGTTCGAAGCCCATCTACCGGCAACAGGCGTCTCGATCCGCTCGCGCGGATTGGAGCTGACGGGCCTTTCAATTGCCGGGCCGAAGGCCCGCGATCTACTTGCCAAGGTCACCGACGCGGACGTCTCGAAGCAGGCAATGCCTTTTATGTCGATCAAGAAAATGAACCTCGGCGCGGTCTCGGCGATGGTCGGTCGGATCACATTTACCGGCGATTTTGGTTACGAAATTTGGGTCGAGGCTGAACATCTCGAAGCCCTATTCAAGATGTTGATGGAAGCAGGTGAAGCGTTCGGTCTACGCCTATTCGGCGGCCGCGCTCTCAACTCGCTCCGCCTGGAAAAGAGCTTTGGCAGCTGGGCGACCGAGTTCCGGCCTATCTACGGGGCTTTTGAGGTTGGTCTCGATCGCTTCATCGACCTCTCCAAGAACGACTTCATCGGTCGTGAGGCGGCGGCTAAGGAACATGCCGACGGGCCGTTGCGCCGGCTGGTGACGTTTGAGGTTGAGGTCGACACCGCCGACGTGGTCGGCGACGAGCCTGTGTGGCTGGGTGACGTCGTTGTCGGTTGGGTGACGTCTGGCGGCTATTCCCATTACCTCGGTAAGTCTGTGGCGCTCGGCTACATCAACGCCGAGTCGCTCGTCACGAAAGATGGTTTTGCAATTGAAATCCTCGGTGTGAAAAGGCCAGCCCGGTTGCATCTGGAGCCCTTGTTCGACCCGCAAGGCGAACGTATGCGTAGTTGAGCCACTAAAAGCGTTGAACGAAGCCGCGCCGGGGCGACGGCTGCTTCCGTCAATTTATGTCACAATAAGTTTAGCGCGTCATCCAGTCTGTCGACGGCTTGTCACTGTAAACCTGGCAGCGAAGGTGCCTAGGCGGCGGCGATGGTGGTGATCTCGCGTCGGCGTTGCTCGACGAAGGCGTCCAACTCCTCACGCACGGTGGCCTCCATGGGCGGCGGTTGGTATTCGGCGAGAACTGCCTTGAAAATCTTATTGGCGCGTCGCTCGGCTGTAACGCTGCCCGTTTCCTCCCAGGTCTCAAAATTACGCCAATCGGACAGCATCGGTTCGTAGAACGCTGTCTCATAACGATCCAGCGTATGTGCGGTGCCGAAGAAATGGCCACCGGGTCCGACGTCGCGCATGGCGTCGATGCCAATACTGTCTTCGTCTACGCTGATTGGCTCCAGGAACTCGGCCATGGTTTGCAACATCTCGGCGTCGACGATAATCTTTTCGAAAGAGGCGCAGAGGCCGCCCTCGAGCCAGCCGACAGCGTGCTTCATCATGTGGCATCCGCCCATAACCGCACCCCAAATTGACATCATCGATTCATAGGTAGCCTGGCTGTCGACGCAGTTGGACGCGTTAACATTGGAGGACCGGTAGGGCAATTTGTAGCGTCGCGCCAACTGTCCGCCGATCAATTCTGCACGGGTGTATTCGGGTGTGCCGAAAGCCGGCGCACCCGTCTTCATGTCGACGTTCGAGGTGAATCCGCCATAGATGGTTGGCGTGCCGGGGGCGACAATCTGGGTGTAGGCGATGGCCATCAGTGCCTCGGCGTTTTGCTGTGTCAACGCGCCAGCTAGTGTCACCGGGCTCATGGCGCCGGCCAGCGTGAACGGCGTGATGACTATGCATTGGCCCCATTCAGCGGCCTCCTTCAGTCCGCGCAGCATCGGGCCGTCCAACTTCAATGGAGAGTTGGTGTTAATGACCGTATGGAACGAGGGCTCCGACTTGATTTTGTCGCGGGTCTTTCCGCGGACGATGCAGGCCATATCGATGGCGTCGGAGATACGTTCGCGGCCGAGTGCGTAGGCCGAGAAGACTTTGTCGCAATCGGTCACGAACACCCGTACGCTATCCAGGTGCCGGGTTTCGACCGGCAGGTCGATGGGCTCGACCGGGTGACCGCCAATCATGTGGACGATGTTGAGGCTCTGAACGAGGCGCACCAGATTACGAAAGTCCTCGAAGTTTCCCGGTCGCCGGCCGTGGTCCATGTCAGAGCAGTTTGGCGGGCTACCAACGGCGGAGAAGTTGATGACGTTACCGCCGATACGCAGATTGTGTGCGGGGTTGCGAGCGTAGAGTGTAAACTCCGCCGGCGCCTTGGCAACGTGTTCGAGGACCATGTCGCGGTCCATCCTGACCAGCTGAGTATCCTTGTCGGTGTCGGCGCCGGCCTTGCGTAGGCTCTCGCAGGCGTCCTCGTCGAGAAACACCATGCCGAGCTCCTCGATTACTTTCATCGAGGCGTCATGGATTTGTTCGATCTGCTCTTCGTCGAGGGGTTCAATGGGCGAATAGCGGTTGACCACCTGCCGCCACGGCAACTGCTTGAAGGGCGGTTTCTCGCGCCGACGCGATCTCCGGGCCATGGCGTCGTCTTCTCCCGCGGTATTTGATTTTACCCTTACACCAATCCGGCGGCAGAAAGATGCTAATTCGCGACATTATCACGCCTTTTCACAATATATCGAAGTGATTATGTTGCATATACAGCAATAACCAACCATACGGTCGAAACCGCAACGAAAGCACATTCGGGGGAAAAATGGCAATGCTTCCACTTACGTCCTCATCAACGCCTTCGCTGTCGACAACGTGCCGGTGATCAACTAGGCGTTGCCGAGCGATTTCATGATTTCCGATTGCAACCACAGTTCTAAATTGCTCGGCGTTAGCAAGCCGATCACTCGGATTCTGGCGTCGGGCAACATGCTGGAAGAATATAAGCCCCTAGACTGCGGCCGCTTCGCCAGGGGCAAGACATTCATCGACCGCATCTCCAATCATTCCTGGGGGTGAGGGCCACATGTCGACGGCCCCGTTCCAACCCACCGGCATTGATCATGTCGTCATCCGCGCCACCGAGCCCGAGCGCATGGTAGCTTTCTACTGCAACGTGCTCGGCTGCGAGTTGGAGCGCAATGAATCCGATATCGGGCTTATCCAGCTGCGCGCCGGTGTCTCGCTCATCGACATTGTTGACATCGACGGAGAACTCGGTGGTAGCGGCAAGCCACCGGCGGCAGAGCAACACAACATGGATCACCTGTGTCTGCGTATCGATCCCTTCGACGAGAGATTGATCCGCACTCACCTTGCTCAACACGGCGTCGAGGCCGGTGAATTGAAGCTCCGTTACGGGGCTGAGAGATACGGGCCTTCAATCTATATCGAAGATCCGGAAGGCAACACCATTGAGCTCAAGGGGCCGCCCGAAGGTTGAGGCGGACCGTTCCTAAAGACACCGATCACCATTCAACTCGCCGCCGAACGCACCCGAGAACTTTAGCAGGTCGTCTTCGACTTCATAGTAATCGGGCTTGTTGTCCATGTAGATGTGGCCGATTGTCTATCCTCCGGTCGGCTGGTCGAAGGCGCTGGCGGCGACGCTGATGTGGGTACTATCGACAGTTTTCTAAACAGCTACGACCCGTAGGTTCCGCAAAAATTGCGCCGCACCTGCGGGCTGGCGTGGTACGTGGTAATAGCGT
>PTLJ01000089.1 GCA_002938045.1 Alphaproteobacteria bacterium MarineAlpha3_Bin4 | reverse complement strand
GCCGACGAGCCACACATCGCGGCTAAGTGGTATACCGCTGCCAGCGAGCGCGAGGCCGACCGGGTCGGCCCGCCGGTTTGTCGTTCTTGGCATCGTTGGCATCGACGATGCCGCCAAAATATCGGTCCCAGCCTAGATGCGCGGCCTCAGTCCTAAGGAAATCGCCTTTCTTGTTACTAACAATGCCGAGATAGATACCGGCCACGGAGAGGCCGTGGAGCATCTCCTCCGCGCCGTTCGTTGGCTCCAGCTTTTTCGCATGAATAGCGCCGTAGTGTTTGTAGAAAACTTCTCCTGCAACCTCCCATCGATCACCGAATAACTTCGGAAAATTGTCGCGCATGGAGTGACGGACCTTTTGACGAGTTTCCGATAGGGTCCAGGGCCTAAGCCCGAAGGCCCTGAACGTAGTATTGAGCGCATCGTGAATGATCGGCCAGCTATCGACCAGGGTATTGTCCCAATCAAACAGGACAGCTTGTGGTTTCAGCCCCCTGTCGCCGTGGGTCAATTCCAGGTGTCCGTCTTTAATGGGCCGCCAGATTCCTCAATATACGCGACGTATAGGTCGAGAAGCCGGCTCGTTAGTTCGCCTACATGACCGTTCCCGACCGATTTGCCGTTTATCTCGGTAACGGCCTTCACGTGCGAGGTCGAACTGGTGATGAAGGCCTCGCGCGCCGCCAACGCCTCTTCTGGCATGAACGGCCGTTCGCTGAACGTCAGGCCCGCTTCCGTCGCCGCCTCTATCACCGCTAAACGGGTGATCCCATTGAGGATCGACTGGCTAGTGTTGCGCGTTGTCAACTCGCCGTCTTTGGTCACGATCCAGGCATTACTCGACGTACCTTCAGTGACATAGCCGTCCTCATCAACCTGCCACGCCTCGAAGGCGCCCTGCTCCCGTGCTTGTTGCTTGCCCAACACATTAGGCAGTAAGGAGATTGACTTGATATCGCGGCGTTTCCACCTGAGATCAGGCACGAAGATGACGCCGACGCCCTTGCTGAGCGCTTCCTTGTCCAGCGGCGCCATCTTGCGCGCTGTGACGACGAGTGCGCTCTTGCTACATTCCGGAAACGGGTGGTCTCGCCGGGCGACACCTCGTGTTATCTGCAAATAGACGAACCCGTTGTGCACGTAATTGCGGCGAACGATTTCAAGCACAACCACCATCATCGCCGCCTGTTGCATCGGCCAATCGATACGCAACTCCTTGAGCGAATGCCCGAGCCGGTCCATGTGCCCCTTCTCTCCGACCAGAGCACCGTTGTGAACGGCGAATACCTCATAAACACCGTCGGAAAATTGATATCCCCTATCCTCGATGTGCACGGTGCCCGCACCATGGGGCACGTATTGGCCGTTAACATAAGCGATACGCGACATCTCGCTTCCTCTCCCGCCTAGAAATATTCCAACTGCACCGAAAACATTTTCTCTACCTTGCGGATGACCTCAGACGTGGCGAAGAGAACGACGCGGTCCTTGGCCTGAACGATCGTGCTTCCTTTCGGACAAATCATTTCACCATCGCGGACGATGGCGCCGAGCAGGACGCCGGCCGGCAACTTGACGTCCCGCAACGGCTTGCCGACGAGTTCCGACGTTTCCAGTGCTTCCGCCTCGATCAGTTCGCCAAAACCCTCGCGCAAGGTGTGCACAGAGTGAATACGGCCGCGGCGCACATGCTGAAGGATGGTCGAAACGGTGATATTGCGCGGACTGACCGCGACGTCGATCTCCAGCGAACTGATCAGCGGTTCGTAGGTTCCAGCGTTGATCAGGGTAATGGCGCGCTTGCAGCCATAGCGCTTGGCCAACAGTGAAGCAAGGATGTTCGTTTCGTCGTCATTCGTGACCGCAACCACGGTTTCGGTGACGCCGACAGCGGCCTCCTCGAGGATCTCAGGGTCGAGAACGTCGCCCTGGATGACCGTCGTTCGTTCCAGCTCACTAGCGATCTGCTCGGCGCGGTCGCGGTCGGTTTCGATGATTTTTGCCTTGACCCATTCATGGTCGCGCTCGATCTCCTGGGCCAGGAACAGGCCGATGTTGCCGCCGCCGAAGATCAGCAGCCGCCGTGCCTCGGTCTCCTCGTGTCCGAACGCGGCCATAGCTCGGGCAACCTGATCGCTGTCGACGACAAAATAGGCCTCATCGCCGGGCAGCATTTGATCGTCCGATGACGGAACAATCGCCTTGCCATCCCGCATCAAACCGACGATGACGATATTGAGTTCCGGAAACAATTGCGTTAACTGTCGGAGCGGCGTGTTGACCAACGGGCAGTCGTCTTGGCAGCGGACGCCAATCAGCTTTACTCGGTCGTCGACCAGCGGAATCATCTCGAACGCACCCGGGACTTGCAGGCGGCGGCTAACCGCCCGCGCAACCTCGATCTCCGGCGAGATGATGACGTCGATCGGCATGTGATCACGGGAGAACAGATTGGCCCAAATCGGCGCTAGGTAACTTTGCTGACGGACGCGCGCGATCTTGGTTGGCACGTCGAACAGCGAATGCGCAACCTGACAGGCAACCATGTTAACCTCGTCCGCGTAGGTCACCGCAATGATCATGTCAGCGTCCGAGATTCCTGCCTGTTCGAGGACTTCAGGATGCGAGGCGTGGCCGACGACGCCGTTCGCATCAAGGGTGTCGCTGATGCGGCGAATTGACTCCGGCGATTGATCAATCACGGTAACGTCGTTGTTTTCGAGGGCGAGATGGCGGGCAATGTTGAATCCGACTTGGCCGGCGCCACACACGATGACTTTCATATCGGAGAGACCTTACTCATTCCCGATGTTTATCCAAGACGCACTTAGTTATTTGCATTTTCAACACCGAGGGTCTTCAGTTTACGGTGTAAGGCCGAACGCTCCATACCGACGAACTCGGCCGTCTTCGAGACATTTCCGCCGAACCTCGTTACCTGGGCCGAAAGGTAGTTGCGCTCAAACGCCTCACGGGCTTTGCGCAAGGGCAAGTTCAGCACATCTTCGTCGACCGACCGGGTAACAACCGCCGGCGCCTTTCCCTCAATTTCCGGTGGGAGTAACTTGCGACCGATCGGTTTATCGGTTTCGCCGGGGGCCATGATCAACAACCGCTCAATGACGTTGCGCAGTTCTCGTACGTTGCCGGGCCAGTCATAAGCCTGAAGAGCGGCGATCGCAGAACTACTGATCACGCGGGATTGCTGACCGGACATGTTGGCCGCCTTCTCCATGAAATAGCTTGCCAGCAGCGGGATGTCCTTGCGCCGTTCCTTAAGCGCTGGAACGTGGATGGGGACGACGTTCAGTCGATAGAACAGATCCTCGCGAACGTTTCCGGCGGCGATCTCGGCCGCTAAATCCCGGGTCGTCGATGCGACGACGCGGACATCAACCTCAACCCGGGTGTTACCGCCAACGCGCTGGAAGATTTGCTCTTGCAACACGCGGACGATCTTTCCCTGGGTTTCCAGCGGCATGTCCGAAACCTCGTCAAGGTACAGCGTGCCGTTATGGGCGGTCTCAAAGGTACCGACCTTATGGGCGATGGTGCCGTCTTCACTGTTAGCCTCAGTGCCGAACAACTCTATCTCGACGCGGTCGGGCAGCATGGTGGCGCAGTTGAGAACGACGAACGGGCCGGCAGCGCGGTGCGACTGGGAGTGAAGGCTACGTGCGACGACCTCCTTTCCGGCCCCAGCGGCTCCGGTGATCATGACCCGGCTATTGGCCGGCGCGACCCGCCCGATCACTTGCGAGACTTCCCGGATCGCTTGCGAATTACCGATCAACCTGTCTTCGGGACCGGCGCGCAGGCGAAGTTCCTTGTTCTCGCGACGGAGCCGCTGATTCTCGATGGCGCGTTCAATCAACAGGATTAGCCGATTTGTGTTGAAGGGCTTCTCAATCACGTCGTAGGCACCTTCCTTGGTGGCTGCTACGGCCGTTTCGATTGTAGCGTGACCACTCATCATCAGAACCGGCACCGTCGGATGGTCGCGCTTGATCACCTTGAGGATGCCAAGGCCATCCAAAACGCTGCCCTGAAGCCAGATATCGAGGAGCACTAGGCTGGGTAGGCGGGAGTCGATGGCGACCAAGGCGTCGGCGCTGCCTGCAGCGGTACGCGTCTGGTACCCCTCGTCCTGGAGGATTCCGGAGGTCAGCTCCCGAATATCAACTTCGTCGTCAACGATAAGAATATCCTGCGCCATATCGCGAACCGCTACGCGCCCCTGAGGGCGATGTCGACCGCCCCTTTCATTAGATCATCCTGTTTCCCTACCTCCCCTTCGGCGGTTTCCTCTTGTGCGTCGATCGCACGGAAAACCATTGATAACGCTGCGCCGCCGCCCTTGCGGTCAGCAAGCAGCAGATCGCCGTTGTGGTCCTCCATGATCTTCTTGACGATCGCTAGTCCGAGGCCAGTTCCTTTGGCCCGCGTCGTAATATAGGGCTCGGTCAGTCGATCTCGGTCCTTTTCCGGCAGCCCCTTGCCATTGTCTTCGATGACGATCAACACCGCACCGCTGTCCAAAGATCGTGCGCCGTCGGCGCTACACAGGGTGAGCGTGACCTTGCCGTCGCCCGTGACCCCGGCGTCGTTGGCGCCAAGGATCGACTCAGCGGCGTTCTTCAGCAGGTTGGTAAGAGCCCGTGCGACTTGCTGCACATCACAGCGGAGTTCAATGTCGTGCTCGGGTAGTACGCTGGTGAAAGTGATCTCGGGGTGGCGGTTCTGCTCGAGGAACAATGTTTGGCGACAGACCTCGGAAAGGTTCTCCATCTTCAGCGATGGCTGTGGCATGCGGGCGAACGACGAGAATTCATCGACCATGCGGCCGATATCCTCGACCTGACGGATGATAGTTTCCGTGCAGCTTTCGAAAATTTCTGGATTGGTCTGAATCTCACCCATGTATTTGCGCTTTAGGCGTTCCGCCGAAAGCTGGATCGGCGTCAGCGGATTCTTGATCTCGTGTGCGATCCTGCGCGCGACGTCTGCCCAAGCGGCTTTGCGCTGGGCCGACAGCAGCTCGGTCACGTCGTCGAAGGTAACAACATAACCGATTACCTCTCCGGCCAGACGCTCGGCGGCAATGCGGACCAAAAGCGTACGCGGCTGTCCATGGCGGACAAGCTTAATCTCCGATTTATGCATACGCTCGGGTTGCGCCATGGTAGCGGCCAACAGGTTTGCAAATTCGGGTACCATCGTGCCGAGATCACGGCCCGTGGATTTGGCTAGATCAGTGGCCAGCAGATCCGACGCGGAGCGGTTGGGTAGATTGATTTTGCCTCTTGAGTCGAGTCCAACGACGCCAGCCGATACACCGGCCAGGACAGTTTCCGTGAACCGCCGCCGCTCATCGAGTTCGCGGTTGGCATCGATCAGACCCTGTTGTTGTCTAGCGAGACGGCGGGTCATTTCGTTGAAAGCGCGGCTGAGGGAACTGATCTCGTCTGCGGCTTCCGTGGTCTCGACCCGTACCTCGAGATTGCCGGCGCTGACACGGCCAGCGGCGGTGATCAGATTGCTGATCGGGTTGGCAATCCGGGTGGAGACCGTCAGGCCGATCCATACCGCAGAAAGAAGCAGCAGCAGGTCGACAATAACGAAGATCGTGACAAAGCTGATTTGGATACCGATTTGTTCTTTCTCTGCGGCTTGGTATTCGGATTTGATCTGGCGCGTGCGTTCGATGAACCCGGTCACCCGCGAATCAACGAAACGCTCTATTAGTAGATAAGCGTCGACGAACCGGTTGAGTCTGATCAACGCCCGCACCCGATCGTCTTTCTCCGGACTGAGGACCGCGATCTGTCCGCTGCTCGCGATCTTCACCGCGGCCGGAGAGATATTCTCGATCTCCTCGACCAAATTGTATTCCGAGCGGCCCAGCTTCTGACCGGAACCGTCGACGACGACGGCAACCGATAGCGATCTGAGTGCCGCATGGGAGGTCAGCACTCGGTTAAAGGCGCCCGGATTACGCATCAGTGCTGGTGCGTTGTAGTTGAGTTCGTTAGCGATGGCGAAGGCGTCGGCCTGTATGCCCTTGCGATGCTCTAGCAGAACCGCGTTGGCGACACCTTCAGACTGTGCGATTGCGGTGCTGACCCGTTCGGCGAACCAAGTTTGGAGGCCGAAGTTGAGGAACAACGCCGAGAATATTGTGACCATGATCGCCGGCGTCACCGCAACGAGGCTGAACAGCATCGCCAGCCGAACATGAAGCCCGGCGCCGGCTCCGCCTTTCTTGCGTTCGTGCCAGACCTGAATAATGCGCCGGGCGACGACGATACCCAACAACAGAAGGATAACGCCGTCGATATAAAGCAGGTTGACAACGGTTCTGATGCTGTAGTGTTCGGACGCAACGCTGGTCATCATCACCACGGTGGCGATACCGGAGACGACAGCCGCCGTAGTCAGCAGATAGGCGAGCCGACGGTGCACGCTGGCTTGGTGGAACCAGGCGGCGAAACTTGCCGCTATGGGGGTCCGTTCGCTCATTTAGAACTCCGTACGACCGGGATGTCGAGTTTTCGGATCTTCTTGCGAAGAGTGTTACGGTTGAGTCCGAGAACCTCCGCAGCTCGGATTTGATTACCGCGTGTTGCTTGCAGGGTCAGTGCGATCAGCGGCCGCTCGACCTCTTTCAGCACCCGCTCATAGAGGCCCGC
>PTLJ01000088.1 GCA_002938045.1 Alphaproteobacteria bacterium MarineAlpha3_Bin4 | reverse complement strand
ATACCGCCATGGTCGACAGTTTGTCGAAGATGACATTTTTGTTAAACAGAAATCGCTACTCGCGGTTCAGGCGTACGCGACCGCTGGGCGACACTCGCGCCCGCCCGAATATCTTGATATATCCGTGAAAATAGTGAAAACCTCTCCCAAACTGAAACCCTTCGATTGTAAGGTATGGCGATGTTGAAGACCGTCCTGGTCCCAATACACCGCGCCGGCTGGCCGTTTATCGCTGCGTTCGCCGGGGCAGCGGCCGTGCTGTGGTGGATTTTCCTGCCGCTCGGGTTGGCCGGGGCGGTGCTGACCGCATGGTGCGTATATTTCTTCCGCGATCCCGATCGGGTGACGCCGATACGCGATGGTTTGATCGTCAGTCCGGCCGACGGCGTCGTGCAGAGGATTGACCAGGCGCCGTTGCCCGAAGAGTTAGGCATGGGGCCGGAGCCCCGCAATCGGGTTGCCATATTCATGAATGTGTTCAACGTCCATGTGAACCGGGTGCCGGTCAGCGGAACCGTCAGCGGCGCCAGTTACCACTCCGGCAAGTTCCTTAATGCGACACTGGACAAGGCCAGCGAATTCAACGAGCGCCAAAGCCTTTGCGTGACGACTGAAGATGGCGTTGACGTTGCCTTCGTTCAAATCGCGGGCCTCCTGGCACGACGCATTCTCTGCGATGTCTACGAAGGTGACATGGTGCGGGCTGGCCAGCGGTTTGGGATGATCCGCTTTGGCAGCCGAGTCGACGTCTACCTGCCAGCCGGCGTCGAGTCACTAGTTGCCGTCGGCCAAAACTCAGTCGCGGGCGAAACCGTAATCGCCGACATACGTGTCCAGGAACCGGCGCGGGCCGGCGAGATTCGCTAGGAGGTAGCCATGAAGCGCCCTAGAGCCCCTCGCCTGCCGCGAAGGAGGCCCCTCCCCAGTCTTTCGATCAACCGTATGATCCCCAATATACTGACCCTGCTCGCGGTCGCCGCCGGGCTGACATCGATGCGGTTTGCCTTGCAAGACCGTTGGGAACATGCCGTGCTCGCGATCGGCACCGCCGCCGTCCTTGATGCCCTCGACGGTCGGGTCGCGCGTTTGTTGAAAGGCTCCAGTAAGTTTGGCGCCGAGCTCGATTCACTCTCCGACTTTGTCTGCTTCGGTGTCGCGCCAGCGATGGTCCTCTATATTTGGGCGATGCAAGAGGCTGGTCGCGGCGGCTGGATCCTTTGCATGCTTTTCGCCATGTGCATGGGGTTGAGACTGGCCCGGTTCAATGTCTCGTTGGAAGACGAGAACGCGCCACCGTGGAAGGCTAACTTCTTCACCGGCACGCCGGCACCGGCCGGGGCTGGGCTAGTGTTGCTGCCAATGATGTTGTCGTTCCAGGGCGGTGAAGCCTTCTTCCGCAATCCCTGGACGGTAGCGTTTTTACTGTTAGCCGTCGGCGCGCTTACAGTCAGCGCGATCCCCACCTACTCGTTTAAGAAAGTGAAGATCCCTAACCGCTGGATTTTGCCAACGATGCTGATAGTAGCCGGCTTGGCGGCGTTCATCGTCAGTGTTCCTTGGCTAACGATGTCAGCGATCATGATCCTCTATATCTGCTCGATCCCGATTAGTTACCAGGCGCACCGCAGACTAGAAGCCAAGGGCAATCCAGACGACGGCGGTTCGGGCGCCTAGGCGCTTGCCTCAGCGGCACCGAACCAGCGCGGCTCCTCCAGGACTGGGCGTCGGCCCTCAGCATCAGCGAGCACGGCGTTACGACGAGGGTCAATACGGTGGCGAAACTGAGGCCGAAGACGATTGACGTCGACAACTCACTCCACCACTGCATGGCCGGAGCGCCGATGGTGATCGCGCGCGAAACGAAGTCGATATTGATGCCGAACACCATCGGCAGTAGGCCGAGCACTGTCGTCACCGTGGTCAACAACACTGGCCGCAAGCGTTGCGCTCCCGTCTTCATGATCGCGGTGCGTCTGTCTTCCTCGGTTTTGCACAAGCGGTCGAAGGTATCGATCAGCACGATATTGTTGTTGACGACGATGCCAGCGAGAGCGATCACGCCGATCCCACCCATGACGATGCCAAACGGCTTGCCGGTGATAAGCAGTCCCATAAACACCCCAATCGTCGACATCACCACGGCAGACAAGATCAAGAACGCGGAATAGAAGCTGTTGAACTGGGTGACCAGGATCACCGCCATGATAAATAAGGCGACGGCAAAGGCCTTAGTCAAAAACGCTTCGGCTTTCTTTTGCTCTTCATCCTCGCCCTTGAACTCGACGTCGATGCGCGAGTCGAACCCGGCGCCAGTCAGCCATTCCTGGATTTCGCTGACCTTGTCGTCGGCCAAAAGGCCCTGGACAACGTCGGCCTTGATCGTCATTACCCGCTTGCCGTCGGTGCGTTTGATCTTGCCGACCCGCGGCTTGGCACTGCGGCTGACGAAATTGCCGAGCGGTATCTGGCCGACCGTGGTCTGAATACGGATGTTGTCGATCTGCTCGATAGTCCTATAGGGTTCCGGGTATCGGATGCGGATATCGATTTCGTCATCGATGTCGTCGGGCCGGTATTCGCCAAGCTTGATCCCGTTCGAGATCATCTGCACGGCGCGGCCGATGAGATCGACGTTAGCACCGAACTTTGCCGCTTGCGCGCGGTCGACCGTCATTTCCCAGTCGATGCCTGGCAGCGGGCGGCTATCCTCAACGTTCTCGAATCCGCCGAGCCAGTCTAAGCCCTCACGCACGCGGGCAACGGCCGGTCCCAAAAGCTCAGGCAACCGCGACGACAATTGCACCTGTATAGCTTTACCGACAGGGGGCCCATGTTCCTCCTTGCGGCGGTCAATAATGATCCCGGCAAGGTCGCGGGTCCGCTCCTCAACATCGGTGAGAATTGCTTCCGCCTTGCGACGCGTTTGCCAGTCTGCCAACTCCAGGGTGATGGTGCCAACGATGTCCTCGGCTTCCTGGGTGATTTTCTCCTGGCCGCTACGTATATAGACGGTATCAAACTCGCCACGTTCCGTGTTCAGCGCCAATATCCTCTCCTCGACCTCGTTCAACAGTCGGTCTTTTTCGATCACAGACAGGTTGCCTCGGGCCTTGACCTGGAGCTTGACAAAATCGGGCTCGATGTCGGGGAAAAATTCGACCCCGCGACCAAAGTTTACGTAGACGACTTGAACCCCAACCAGCAACAGCACCGCACTAGCTAGCACTTTGCCCGGATGATTCAAGGCGCCGCCGAGTAGGCGAAGATAAATGCCGGTAAAACCACCGATATCACCAATTGCGACAAGATCGCCGGCCGCCAGTTTCTTCATTGTCTCCGGATTAGCGGCGCCGCCCGGCTTACCTATGTGAGCGCCAAGCGTGGGAACGAAGATCAGCGCCATCATCAGCGACGCCGTCAGCGTCGAGACTAGGGTCAGCGGCAGAAACTTCATGAACTCACCGACGACGCCCGGCCAGAACATCAACGGCAGAAACGCCGCCAACGTCGTCGCTGTTGACGTGATGATCGGCCACGACATACGCTTGGCCGCCAACCCGTAGGCGGTCTGTCGCGGCTCACCTTCGGTCATCTTGCGGTCAGCATATTCGGTAACGACGATGGCGCCATCGACTAGCATTCCCACGGCCAGGATCAGTGCGAATAGGACGACTATATTGATGGTGAAGCCGAACGTGGTCAGCACTAGGATACTGGCTAGGAACGAACCGGGGATGGCGATACCGACAAGTCCAGCCGTGCGCAGGCCGAGGATGGAGACGACGACGATCATCACGAGCAGCACCGCGGCGATGACGCTGTTTTGCAGATCAGCGAGCATGTTCCGGATCTTATCCGACCTGTCGTTGGTGAACCCGACGTGCACGCTCTGGCGCAGCGTCTCTGGCCACGACAGTCTTTCCTCCTCGACCGCGTTCCGCACTTCTGCGATGGTATCAATGATGTTCTCGCCGGTGCGTTTCGCGACCTCAACTGCGACCGCGTTTCGGCCGTGGACGCGGGCAAAACTGCTTGGGTCCTTGAAACTACGGCGGATGTCTCCGATGTCGCCAAGGGTAACCACCGCATCACCAAAGACCTTGATCGGCATGGCGTAAACGTCGCGAACGGTCTCAAAAAGACCCGGTACCTTTAGGGTGAAGCGCCCGCGGCCCGTATCCTGGGCGCCGGCAGCAACCAGAACGTTGGAGCTGTGCACGGCGTTGACGGCGTCGGTCAGCGATAATCCGTAGCTCTCAATCTTGACCGGGTCGATTAAGATCTCAACCATTTCCGCCCGGTCGCCAGCGATGGTCGCGCTGAGCACAGACGAGATACCTTCGATGCGGTCCTTTAGGTCGCGTGCAAGCCTGAGAAGTGGGCGTTCCGGAACTTGCCCCGAGAGCGTTACGACAACGACCGGGAACAGGCTGAAGTTAACCTCGTGTACTTCCGGTTCCTCGGTTTCGTCGGGTAGTTCGGGCTTGGTCAAGTCGACCTTCTCACGCACGTCGTTCAATGCGACATCCGCGTCGAACCCGGCGTCGAACTCGAGCGTTACGTTAGCCCCGCCTTCGTAGCCCGACGCCCGTATTTCCTTGACCCCTTCGATAGACCTTAGCCCCTGCTCCATAGGGCGGATCAACAGACGCTCAGCGCTCTCGGGTGAGATACCCTCGTGGTTCATGGAAACGTAAATGATCGGAATATTGATATCGGGATTCGCCTCCTTCGGGATCTCGATGTAGGCGACCGAGCCGCAGATCAAGATCAGCAACAGGGTCGAAAGGACCGTGCGCGCATGGGAAAGCGCGGCATCGATCAAGGCCGTCATGACGAGTCTACTGTCGCCGATGCAGGTGTTTCGGGGCGGCCAATAGCCTGCTCCATGACCGGTCGGACGGTCTGGCCGTCGCGGACGAACTCATGGCCAACGGTGATCAACGTCAATTTCTCGGGCAACCCGCCGAGCCAGATGCCGGCGGAGGTGTCGGCGATGATATGAACCGGATGGAAGCGCACGCGGTTGTCCTCGTCGATCGTTTTGACACCGATGACGCCTGCTTTGTCTAAGGTCAGTACGGCCGGTGACACCTGATGCGCCATCTCGCGCTCGGCCGGCAAACGCATTTCGACGGTCAATCCCTCTGGAATGGCACTCAGCGGATTGTCAACCCAAACATCGACCCGGAACGTCCGCGTCTTCTCAGAGCCGACCTTGGAGATGTAGTGAACCACCCCTTCGATTCCCTCGCCGGTGGGCAAGCGGGCATGGGCCGGCCCGCCGAGTTTTATGCGGGTGACGTTGCGCTCCGAGACTTGGCCGACGAGGCGGATCGGATCGAGGTTGACGACACTGCCGACCTGATCACCGACGCGGACGTAATCTCCGACGCTCAACGGCAAGGTATCGACGAAGCCATCGATCGGAGCTCGGATCGAAGTGCGCCGGATGTCGAGTTGGATATGCGCGAGCTCGGCCTTGGCCTTCTCCAGCGCGGCCTTCTCTTCCGCTAATCTGACCCTCGATTGAAACTGTTTCTGCGAAAGCCGCTTGGCGGCGTTGAAAGCGATCTTTTGGTATTCGAACTTGGCCTCGGCCTCGGCCAGCTGCGCCTTGCGGTCGTCCATGGCGAGTTGCAGAATGACTGTGTTCTTTTTTACGAACGCGCCCTTCTTGACTGGCCGGGTGACGATCTTGCCCGCCGTCTCGCCCGCGATATCGACGTTGTTAATCGCTTCGGTGTGGCCGAATAGTACGATGCGGCTTGTCTGGGGCTGCGCCTCAATAACGCGAACCCGTACGACTGGCATAACATCCGCCTCGGGTTTAGCGGTCGTCGGTTCGTCGTTGGAAGGCTGGAGCCGCTCGTTGGTGACAACGCCAGATCCGATCCACAACGACGCCGCGATGGCCAAACCGGCGGCAATAAGATAGGAGGACTTCAAACGACTGAATGGACTACCCGTAAACGCCATTACTAGTTTCCCAGCCCCCTCGTTCCCGAAAACTCTACCGGTTTCAGTCGCTTAACTAAGCCGTTCCCAGTAAAGGCGCAATGTCTAGGGGTTTGCCTTCGGAGCTGCAAGTCAAGATTACGCCCATCAACCATGGCCAGTACGTATAGCGACCATCTTCTAAGGCAGCACCGGTGTGCAAGACGTGACAAACAGGTCGCCAAAGGCACGCACCTTTGGCAACGAGTCGCGGTTGGGTAAATAGTCGGCATAGATATTGGAAACGCCTTGGATCTCGTAATCGGTCAACCAGCACCGGCTGCCCGGCGTAATCCGTAGACGCCTCTTCCTCCAAAGGCGCTCCTCGTTTCATCTTGCAATGGCAGCGGCTAGCGGCAGACTAGCATCGTAATCGAGATCACGGAGGCAAGCCAATTACGGAGACAAAACACAACCGCAACGGCGGTTGCCTGTGTAGCGCTGTCACCTTCAAGATCGATGGCTCGGTTCGCGACACCACAAACTGCCATTGTGGGCAAAGCGTTCCCACACGTACGGCCACTTTGCGTCCTATTCGAACGCCACCCGCACCGTTGTCGAGGTCAGCGGCTGCTACGCTATCACCACGTACCACGCCAGCCCGCAGGTACGACGCAATTTTTACGGAACCTACGGGTCGCAGCTGTTTGGACGACTGTCGATAGTGCCCACATCAGCATCGCCACCAGCGCCTTCGACCAGCTGAGCGGAGTGTAGACAATCGGCCACATCTACATGGACAACAAGCCCGATTACTACGAAATCGACGACGACATGCTAAAGTTCTCGGGTGCGTCCG
>PTLJ01000087.1 GCA_002938045.1 Alphaproteobacteria bacterium MarineAlpha3_Bin4 | reverse complement strand
ACATCCATCGTCTTCAGTACAAGAGCCAGGAATAGAATGCTGATGCCGTAGCAAACGACGACAACGACGCTCGGTCCGAGAACGGAAAAACCGTTAGACATTTTCAGCGAGACCGTGCCACCGACTTCGAACAGGATTGCTAGGCTGAGGTATAACCAGTGCATGATCGTCCCCATATCATGACCGACCCACACGTCCATAACTATCGACAAAGCGGAAACGAGGCAAGTGACCGTAAAATGGGTCCGGAGACCACCAAGGCTTAGCGCAGGTCACCCAGCAAGGAATTCAGGCGACTGATGGGTAGCGTCAAGACGGGAGCCTACAGCCACGATTTAGGCCTTACTTGGTTAGCCCTAATCATTCGGCAGTAAACGCCTGGATCCCGGTCTGAGCACGGCCCAATATGAGGGCGTGGATATCGTGCGTGCCTTCATAGGTATTCACCGTTTCGAGGTTCATCAAATGGCGGATCACATGGAACTCGTCGGCAATGCCGTTACCACCGTGCATGTCACGGGCCATGCGCGCGACTTCCAGCGCCTTGCCGGCCGAGTTACGCTTGATCATGGAGATGTTCTCGGGCGGACAGTTGCCCTCATCCAATAGCCGCCCGACGCGCAGACAGGCCTGTAGGCCGATCGTAATTTCAGTCTGCATGTCAGCGAGTTTTTTCTGGATCAATTGATTGGCGGCGAGCGGACGGCCGAACTGCTTTCGGTCCAGCGTGTAATGCCTAGCTGCATGCCAGCAGAACTCGGCGGCGCCGAGTGCGCCCCATGCGATGCCATAGCGCGCCTTGTTAAGGCAGCCGAACGGCCCTTTGAGGCCTTCGACATTGGGCAACAGGCTGTCTTCAGGAGCAAACACGCCGTTCATCACTACCTCGCCGGTAATCGAGGTGCGCAAGGACATCTTGCCCTCGATCTTGGGCGTGGATAGCCTGTCCATCCCCCTTTCCAAAATGAAACCGCGGATGACCCCGTTCAGCTTGGCCCAGACGACGAACACGTCAGCGATTGGCGAATTAGAAATCCACATTTTGTTGCCGGTCAGCACGTAGCCGCCGTTGACCTTCTCGGCGCACGTCTTCATGCCACCGGGATCGGATCCATGGTCCGGCTCGGTCAGTCCGAACGCGCCGACAATCTCCCCAGCCGCCAGTTTGGGCAGGTATTTCCGGCGCTGCTCTTCGCTGCCGTAAGCATGGATCGGATGCATAACCAGCGACGACTGCACGCTCATCACTGAGCGATAGCCGGAATCAACACGCTCCACCTCACGCGTAATTAGGCCATAACAGACGTGGTTGATGCCAGCGCCGCCGTATTCCTCGGGGATGGTCGGGCCGAGCAGCCCAAGCTCGCCCATCTCGTTTATGATCTCGCGATCGAAAGTCTCATTTCGGTTAGCTTCGAGTACCCGCGGCATTAGTTTGTCCTGGGCGTAATTGCGTGCCATGTCACGCACCATCCGCTCCTCCTCCTCAAGCTGGCCATCAAGCAGAAGCGGGTCGTCCCATACGAAGGTCGCCTTGGCCTCCTTCACCAGAGCCGATTCCAATGCCGGTTTGGTCATGGTTTCCTCACCGTGGTGACACCGATCATGCTGTCACGATTGACGATCGCCGCCAATTCACCTTCACCCATGCCCTCGGTGCCGTCTGGGCGCATGGGCAGCACCATGTAGCGCAGATCGGCGGTACTGTCATGAACGCGGATTTCCACATCACTAGAAATCTCAGTGCCGAACTCGCGCAGCACGCCGCGTGGATCACGCACCACGCGGCTTCGGTAGGCGCGAGCCTTGTACCAATCCGGCGGAAGACCGAGCAGCATCCGGGGGTAACAGGAACACAGCGTACAAACGATCACGTTATGAACCTCGGACGTGTTCTCGACGGCGCGAATTGGAATGGTGCCAGCGTCTATACCCAATTCCTCGGCCGCGGCGTTGACGTCCTCCATAAAGCGCACCTTGAATTCCTGATCGAGCCAGGCCCGTGCGATTACACGACCGCCGTCAGTCGGGGATTTGGTATCGATGGACTCGATCATGGCCCGCAGATCGCCCGCGCTGAACACGCCCTTTTCGATCAACAGATCGCCAACGGCTTCGGTCATCACCATGTAGTCGGTCAGTGGCCCGTCTTCGATATCCGGTTGCTTCGGATGCGAGTGTGACCATTTGTCGTCACCGTGGATGTGAGAGTCACTCATCGGATTTCCTCAGGCCGGTTCAAGCCAATTCTCATAGATAGCGACGACAGTGGCGTCCGACGCGCCGCCGTTGTAATCGGACCAGAGGTCGGTCTGACGGAAGCTGACATGATAAAGGGTGAGTTTTGGCAACCCGACGCGGCCGTAAGCAAGCTCCTCAGGGTTGGCAAACTCGCCGGCGATGTCATTAATCACGCCCGATTTCCCGCGGATAAAATATGGGGTTCGGATATGGCCTGGCGGATAAGCCTCACGCACATGAACGCGGTCGCCAACAGCATAGCGAGCCGTCATATGCCCGCCTCCTCTCTGCGGGCACAGACGTCCTCCATTCGACGGCCCAACTCGTCGACGGAGATTACGCCTTTTTCAATCAAGATGTTAGTGATCGACGAAATCCAGCGTTCGTAATAGCTCAGTTCGTCGTAAACGCCGGGGCCGAGGTCCTCGATGCCGCGACGAAGCTCGTCGACGGTTATGACCTCGTATTGCTTACCGGTGAGTAGGCGCATGATTGCGTCGACGCGCTTCTCCCATGGCGCGTAATCATGCTCGGATTGTTCAACGGGACCAGCCTCGAGTCCGCCCATGTCGTGATGCCGCCGCATGGCTTTCACCATCCACTACGTTGCAAACATAAGGCTGACACGGATCACCGGGATCGGCAAGCAGCGGCGGGTTAAATCCGTGGGGCAAGTTTTAGATTCTTTATATTTTTGAGTATTCTGCACCGTTATTCCAGCATCGTAGGGGTGGCGACCACGGACAATTCGATCTCATCGCCCTCAGCGATGCGGGTCGTGACCGAGCACGCAAAGACGCCCAGGGGTAGAAGCGGTAACGGCAATTAAGACCACCACCACTTAGAATTGGCAAACAATCTCTGGTCACCGAATTACCGTACATAAGGCCGAGTAACATCAGAATGTCGGATGCTTTGAGCCAAGGCGTTGGCGTGTTAGTACATCGTTACGGGTAGGGAGTGCTGGACCGATGAGCGAATTACATGGCGGCGGAATGCCGGAAGCGGGACTGGCTAAGCTGTTGTCAGGAATCAAACTGCTATCACTCGACGTCGACGGTGTGTTGACCGACGGCGGTCTATACTATGCTGAGGACGGAGGCATACAGCGCAAGTTCAGTGTCCGTGACGGGGTCGGTATCGTCCGTGCCCGCGAGGCCGGCTTCGTGATAACGATCAATTCCGCCGGCGTCTCGGGTTCGATTCCGGCCCGTGCCGCGAACCTCGGCATCGAGTATGTGTTCACCGGCGTCGAGGATAAGCTGGCAGTGTTGAAATCACTTTGCGCCGAACTCGGGATCCAAATATCCGCGGTCGCACACATCGGCGATGACATCAACGATGTCGCTTTGATGGAGGCCGTCGGCGTGGCGATCGCGGTCGCCGATGCGTCGCTCGAAGCGCGCAAGGCAGCCGACTACGTAGCTGTGCATATGGGTGGAAACGGCGCCGTGCGTGAGGTTTGCGACGCATTGATCCGATCTCGGAGGCATCCGCAATAGGCTCGCTATGCAGGCGGCGTCGAAGTTACTAGTCGAACATTTTTATTACGAGATATGAAATAAGGCCAACTAACAGATTGCGTGCAAGATCTTGCCCCGGATTTGCGGTTTTGCGTCTTACGGGGCCCAGACGGCTTCATCGGCTACATGCGTTCGATCCATGAGGCGTTAGCCGATTTTACCTACATCATCGATGACCTGGTACGATAGTGGATCGCACCACGGTCCGGATAACCTTCAAGTGAGTTCACCAAGAGCATGTCTTCGATTTCGACACCACTGGGCGTAATATCACTCTGGTCGGCGGCTCCTTCTTCGAGACGTACGGCCGTGAGATTGTCGAGCGTTGGGTGCTCGGCTATATCGACAGCATCAAGCAGCAATCGGCGTCAGCGCGGGTAAGGATTTCACCCGATAGAATTGCTGTTTTTCTGGCCTCCTAAACGTATGAGTATCAGCTACCAGACCATCTCTCAAACAGGTCGTGTTCAATATTGAGGTGATCAAGGGCACGGCCGACGCTCTGATGGACTATATCGGTAATTGTCTCGGGTCTGTGATAAAAGGCGGGCATAGGCGGGTGGATACGCGCGCCAATCTCAGCGGCCTTCGTCATCAGCTCCAAATGACCCTTGTGCAGCGGAGTCTCACGGACCATCAGGACTAGCGGTCGGCCCTCCTTTAGGGTGACGTCGGCGGCGCGGATCATCAGGTTGGTGGCGAACGAGTTGGTGATGCCGGAAAGCGTTTTGATCGAGCAAGGCGCAATTACCATGCCGCGGGTTTGGAATGATCCGCTGGCAATCGATGCGCCGACGTCTTTGTTGCTGTGGACTTCGTCAGCAAGGACCTTGAGGTCTTCCATGGAAAGATCGGTCTCTATGCCGATAGTGCGCAAGCCGAACTCGCTCACAATCAGGTGCACGGGGTAGCCGAGGTCCTTCAGAACCCGCAGCATTTCAACGCCGTAAACAACGCCAGTGGCGCCGGAAATGCCGACGATCAGCGGCATGGCCATAAGTTTCCTCCCGGATCTCACTTGGGCCGAGTACCCCTATACCTTAATCCGACCGTCGATACAGCATAGCAGACCGCGTTGCGCTGTCTGATCCGATCTTGCCCTTAGGCCTGACGCTGGGCATCCATAGCCGGGTCGACACGACTCAGGAGTACGTCTACCAACGACTCAAGGTCGGCAACACCTACGTTAACCGGAACATAATCGGCGCGGTGGTCGGCGTACAGCCGTTTGGCGGCGAGGGGCTTTCCGGCACCGGCCCGAAAGCCGGCGGACCGCGATATCTGCATCGCTTCGCGGTCGAGCGCACGCTGTCGGTCAACACCACGGCCGCGGGTGGAAACGCGGCCTTGATGTCGCTTGACGATTAAACATAATTCTCCTAATTCTCAAATTGATAGGATGGAAATATCAGTTTCCGTATTGGCTTGTGGTTTGTTCTTATGAGGGAAAAACTGTATAGAGAGGCCGATGTCGAAGTTCCAAATGATAACGTTAGTCTTCATGTTTTCGGTGGCGGGTCTGGTCACGGCATGCGCCGATACCAAACCGTACGTCCATAACAAAAGCGAATTTGACCGCGAGTCGGTCAGTTTTGCAAAAGGTGTCACCAACCGCTCCGAAGTCACGGTTTGCTTCCAAAAACACGGAACCATGTCGCAAGCCATTGTCGACCTGGCGCGTGAGGAATGCGCGTCGTTCGGCAAGACCGCCGTATTTCGCGAGCAAACCTACCAAGTCTGCCCACTGGTTACGCCGGTGGCAGCCGTATATGACTGTGTCGGCGAGACCGCGACGTCCGGCTTTGGGAGCCAGGGAGGCTTCAACGTATTTGACCTAAGGAGGAACACGCAATGAGAAAAATTGCCATTGTTTTACTGGCGCTGTCGGTGGGTGGCTGCGCTAAGAACATCACCATGACCGAAGCGATCGGCGCTGCCGGCGGCGCAGCGATCGGCGGCTTTGTTGGTTCTCATTTTGGTGGCGGACTGTTCCAGACGCTGTTCACGGGAACCGGCGCACTGGCTGGCGGCGTTAGCGGTTTCGTTGCCGCGCGCAAAATGATGCAGTCGGACATGGTCCTTTATGAGAACACGGCCCAGAAGGGTTTGGCTCACGCCGGTGACGGACAGGTGCTGAATTGGCTTAACCCAGAAACCGGCAGGTCGGGCATCTTCCGGGCAACGAGATCCTTCGTTTCGGCCCAGGGACGCTATTGTCGCACGTTCCGTACGACGATCGCGTTCGATGACGGCCTCGAGTCCGGCGATGGCACGGCTTGCGAGACCGCCAGCGGCACGTGGCAGATCCTCTCCAATGATATGGGGTGAGTTGCCGGAGTAAACGTGCCAAGGAGCACTTTGAGTTGGCCGCGTTTATCGCCACTGCGCTCGTCGTTTATTCCATCTTTGTCGGTGCGCTGTTTCTGTTTCAACGCAATATGATGTATTACCCGGGCCATCATCTGCCGACGCCAGCCGAAAGCGGCGTCGCGGAAATGGCGGTGGTGCGTGTGACGACGGGGGATGGCCTTGAGTTGACCTCGTGGTACGGCAAGGCCACCGCGATTAAGCCGACCATCGTATTCTTCCAGGGCAACGCTGGGACCATCGCTGGGCGCAGCTTTAAGGTCCGCCGCTATCTCGACGCCGGTTACGGCGTATTCTTGGTCGGTTACCGCGGCTATGGCGGCAACCCGGGAAAGCCGATGGAACAGGGGCTCTATGCCGATGGGCGAGCGGCGCTTCGCTATCTCGAGAACGTGGGCGTACCAAGTGCGGAGTGGATTTTCTATGGCGAATCGCTCGGATCGGGCGTCGCCGTGGAGATGGCCCACGAATGGGCTCGACGAATACCGGTCGGCGCGGTCATCCTTGAAGCGCCGTTTACTTCCATGGGCGATGCTGCCGCAGAGCATTACCCGTTTGTTCCGGCCCGCTTGTTGGTCCGCGACCGCTACGCATCAGTGGACAAAATCGCTGGTATCAGGGCCCCACTTCTGATTATCCACGGCGAGGCCGACCGAACGGTGCCTAAGGCCCTCGGCAAACGCCTGTTTGA
>PTLJ01000086.1 GCA_002938045.1 Alphaproteobacteria bacterium MarineAlpha3_Bin4 | reverse complement strand
CGGGGCCAATAAACAGCAGGTTGGGCAAACTGCGGCCGAGATTCGCCAGTTCCGGCCGCCCGAACCGTATAAGGGCAAGGGCATTAAGTACGAGGAGGAATACATCCTCCGCAAGGAAGGAAAAAAGAAATAATCATGAGAAACGCAAAGACATTTTTCATACGTCGTAGCCGCCGAGTGCGCCAGAACATCCGCCGTAAGGCCGATCGACGTCCGCGGCTGTCGGTATTCCGCTCGAGCAAGCACATCTACGCCCAGGTCATCGATGACGGTGCTGGCTCGACGCTTGCCCCCGCTTCGACCTTGGAGAAGGAGATGCGGGCCAAGATCGGACGCGGCACCGATAGGAATGCCGCCGCCGCCGTCGGCAAGTTGATCGCCGAGCGCGCGGCCGCCAAGGGAATTAGGGAAGTAGTCTTCGACCGTGGTGGGTACATTTACCACGGTCGCGTCAAGGCCCTTGCCGACGCTGCCCGCGCGGGTGGACTGAAATTTTAGGAGGAGGAAAACGTTGGTAGACATTGGAAACCCGCGGGGACCGGGGCGCGAACAACGGGGCGGCGGCCGCGGCCGCGGCGGATTCCGAGGCGGGCGTGAACGTGAGCGTGAAGAGGGGGACGACCTTATCGATAAACTCGTCCATATCAATCGCGTCGCTAAGGTGGTTAAGGGCGGACGGCGGTTTTCGTTTGCTGCGCTCGTTGTCGTAGGTGACGGCCGTGGTCGTGTCGGCTATGGCACCGGTAAGGCCCGTGAGGTGCCGGAGGCCATTCGTAAGGCAACGGAGCAGGCGAAGCGCGACATGATCCGCGTTCCACTCCGTGAAGGCCGCACCCTCCATCACGATATCAATGGCCGTTACGGCGCCGGCAAGGTGGTATTGCGCTCGGCGCTGCCGGGAACTGGTATCATCGCTGGCGGACCCATGCGCGCCGTTTTCGAGACCATGGGCGTGCAGGACGTGGTTGCCAAGTCTGTCGGCAGCTCCAATCCGTACAACATGGTTAAGGCGACTTTTCAGGCGCTGGAAAACTCGTTCTCGCCGCGCGGCGTCGCCACCCGGCGTGGCAAGAAAATCAGCGAAATCGTCACGAGACGCGGCAAATCTGGTGAAATGGCACCGGCCAAGGACTAGGGATATGCCGGATAATTCAAAGGCTATGGTGCGCGTAACACAAACCGGTAGTCCTATCGGTCACCCGCGTGATCAGCGCAAGACTCTTATCGGGCTCGGGCTCAACAAGATGAACCGCACCCGCGAGTTGGAAGATACGCCAGCTATCCGCGGCATGATTGACAAGGTCAAGCACCTAGTTCGTGTTGAACAGGTCGACTGAATCCGTAAATTCGCGACCGTCCGCAGGGGCGAGACTTTAGGGGTCAAAAAATGAAACTGAACGAGCTTCGTGACAATGACGGCGCCCATAATGCACGCAAGCGGATCGGCCGAGGAATTGCGTCGGGCAGGGGCAAGACCTCAGGCCGTGGGCACAATGGCCAGAAGTCGAGAAGCGGTGTTTCCCTTCTCGGTTTCGAAGGCGGCCAGATGCCGCTTTATCGTCGCTTGCCGAAACGCGGCTTCAAGAACCTGTTTACGAAGGATTTCGCCGAGATCAATATCGGCGCCCTTCAAAAAGCGGTCGATTCTGGTAAAATCGACGCCAAGAAGCCAATTACTGGCAAGAGCCTGCTTGAGGCTGGCTTAGTCCGCAGAAGTCGCGATGGGGTGCGGCTCCTTGGGAAAGGCGAACTTAGGAACAAATTAGAGATCAAAGTCACCGGTGCTTCGAAAGCGGCGATTGCAGCAGTCGAGAAGGCGGGTGGCAGCGTCACCCTGCCTCAGCCCAAGCCCAAGCCCGAAGGCAAGGGCAAGGCGCACGAGCGCAAGGCCAAGAAGGACAGGGGTGGCAAGGCCGCCAAGCCGGGATTGGAAGCCAAAGGCGATGCCAAGGATTCGGACGGCTTCCGCGGCAGCGAGGGAGAACAGGTTTCAGAAGGGGCCGATAAATCGCAACAAGAGAGTGACGAGGCAGAGGCAGACTAAATGGCTTCCGCCGCTGAGCAATTTGCCGCCAACCTAAATTTCGGCGCCTTTGCGAAGGCCACCGAACTGAAGAAACGCATCTGGTTTACGCTGAGCGTGTTAATCATATATCGGCTCGGCACTTATATTCCGCTGCCCGGCATCAATCCGGGCGTTCTGCAGGACATTTTCCGACAAAACCAGGGCGGCATCCTCGGCATGTTCGACATGTTCGCTGGCGGCGCGCTCGGGCGGATGGCAATTTTTGCGCTTAACATCATGCCTTATATTTCGGCGTCGATCATTATGCAGCTGATGTCAGCAGTTTCACCACAACTGGAGGCGATCAAGAAGGAAGGCGAGAGCGGGCGCAAAAAAATTAACCAGTATACCCGCTACGGCACGGTTTTAATCGCCTCCCTACAGGCCTACGGTATCGCGTCAGGAATCGAGGGTATGACGTCAAGCCAAGGACCTGCCGTTGCCAACCCCGGCCTGTTCTTTAGGTTCACCGTCGTTGTCACGCTGGTCGGCGGCACTATCTTCCTGATGTGGCTTGGCGAGCAGATCACCCAGCGCGGTGTCGGTAACGGGATCTCGTTGATCATCTTCTCGGGCATTGTTGCCAATCTGCCTAGCGCCCTCGCGGGAACTCTCGAGTTGGGGCGTACAGGCGCGCTTTCGACCGCCTTCATCATTTTTCTGCTGTTCATGGCGGCCGCAGTGATCTATTTCATCGTCTTCGTCGAGCGCGCCCAGCGCCGGATCATTATTCAATACCCAAAGCGTCAACGCGGCAACAAGATGACTGGTGGCGAAAGCTCGCACCTGCCCCTCAAGATCAATACCGCTGGCGTCATTCCTCCCATCTTCGCCAGCTCCCTCCTGTTGATGCCAATTACGGTCATCAGTTTTTCGGCCGGCCAGGGGCCCGAATGGATGACCACAGTCGCCGCCTATTTAGGCCGCGGCCAACCGGTCTATCTGATCCTTTACATCTCGATGGTGGTGTTTTTCGCCTTCTTTTATACGGCCGTCGTATTTAATCCGGCGGATACGGCCGACAATCTGAAGAAGTACGGAGGTTTTATGCCGGGGATCCGTCCCGGCAAGAACACGGCCGACTATCTCGACCGCGTCCTGACCCGCCTTACGGTCGTCGGTGCCGCCTATCTGGCAGTGATCTGCTTGTTACCGGAACTATTGATTTCCCGGTTTTCCGTGCCGTTCTATTTCGGCGGCACCAGCCTTCTGATAGTAGTCACTGTTACAATGGATACCATCGCCCAAGTGCAGTCACATCTATTGGCCCATCAATACGAAGGATTGATCAAGAAGACTAAACTGCGGGGGCAACGGGGATGAACCTAATCCTCCTCGGTCCCCCTGGCGCCGGAAAGGGGACGCAGGCAAAGCGTCTACAAGACACCCACGGAATCACGCACCTATCGACTGGAGATATGCTGCGCGCCGAAGCGGCGTCAGGCAGCAAACTGGGAAAAAAGGCTAAGGCAATCATGGATGCCGGCGGATTGGTCTCCGATGAAATTATCATCGGCATGATCAGCAACCGTATCGATGCTGCTGATTGCAAAGCTGGCTTCATCCTCGACGGTTTTCCGCGGACCACGCCGCAGGCGGAATCTCTCGATGAAATGCTCGATGCGAAAGGATTAATAATCAACTACGTGATCGAAATTGTCGCCGACAATGACGCGATGGTTACCCGCATCACCGGCCGTTACACCTGTGCAGACTGCGGTTCCGGCTATCATGACCAGTTTCAGAAATCGGCCAAAGATGGTGTGTGTGACAGTTGTGGCGGCACCCGGTTCAACCGCCGCGACGACGACAAAGAGCAAACCGTTCGTTCGCGGTTGGCCGCCTACCAGGAGCAGACCGTTTCGATCATCACCTATTACCGGAATAAAGGGGTTTTGAAGAGCGTCGAGGGGATGAAGGCAATAGACGAAATTACGGCGCAATTGAACAATATCGTCGGGCAGAGAAAGGCAGGAATTGAAGGTGGTTAAAGGTGCTCCTGAGCGTGTTGACTTGACGTCGTTAGGGCCTATAATCGCGCCTCTTCCGAACCCCGTCTGGCAGAAAAACCTTTTTTATACCAAAGTTAAGGAGATAGAGCTTTGGCACGTATTGCTGGCGTGAATATCCCGACCGGAAAGCGGGTCGTGATTGCCCTGACTTATATCCATGGAATTGGTCGAACCTCGGCGCTCAAGATCTGTGATCATATAGGCATCCCCGCTGAACGTCGGGTCAGCGACCTGACCGACGATGAGTTGGCGCGCATTCGGGACACCATAGATCAGGACTTTCAGGTTGAAGGTGATCTCAGGCGCGAGCGTGCGATTAACATAAAGCGGTTGATGGACCTGGGTTGTTACCGGGGAATTCGGCATCGGCGCGGTTTGCCGGTGCGCGGACAGAGGACCCATACCAACGCTCGCACCCGCAAGGGGCCAGCTAAAGCCATCGCTGGCAAGAAGAGAGTAATCACCAAGTAAATTCTAAGGATCCGTCATGGTCAAACCTAGCACACAGCGCACGCGCCGACGCGAACGTAAGAACATCGTTTCCGGCATTGCACACGTTAACGCGTCGTTTAATAACACAATGATCACTATCACCGACTTGCAAGGAAATACCATCGCCTGGTCGTCAGCGGGTTCCCAAGGATTCAAGGGATCCCGCAAGTCGACACCCTATGCCGCACAGATTGCTGGTGAGGATGCGGGCCGTAAAGCGATGGTGCACGGGATGAATACCCTCGAGGTTCAAGTTAAGGGGCCAGGCTCTGGCCGAGAGTCAGCTTTGCGAGCGCTTCAGGCTGTTGGCTTCACGATTACCGTTATCCAGGACGTTACGCCAATTCCCCATAACGGCTGTCGCCCGCGGAAACGCCGTCGGGTTTAACCCGGCTGATAAAAAGGCACTGATTATCGAGATGCAATCAGCGGCGGCGGGAACGTTGTTGGCCGTGACCGGGAAGATCGCGGCGCAGAGCGAAAGGCCTTACGTACAAGGAATTGTAATAAATATGACGAGCATGAGGTCACCCAAGTGATTCACAAAAACTGGCAGGAACTGATTAAACCGCAGAAACTCAATGTCGTGCCGGGCACTGATCCGGAGCGCACAGCGACCATCGTTGCGGAACCGCTCGAGCGGGGCTTTGGCCTAACGCTTGGGAACGCGCTGAGACGCGTATTGTTGTCGTCACTGCAGGGCGCCGCCGTCACGGCCGCCCAGATCGATGGGGTATTGCACGAGTTTTCGACAATTCCGGGCGTTCGCGAGGACGTCACGGACATTGTTCTCAATATAAAATCGATGGGTCTGAAAATGAACGCCGATGGCCCAAAGCGCATGACCCTGAGGGCCAAAGGGCCGGGCGAGGTCAAGGCTGGCGATATCGAGGGCAGCGCAGATATCGAGATTATGAATCCAGATCTGGTGCTTTGTCACCTCGATAACGGTGCTAAACTGTCGATGGAACTGACCGTCGAGAACGGCAAAGGCTACCTACCGGCGGCGCACAACCGCACAGAGGACAGCCCAATCGGGCTAATTCCAGTGGACGCAGTGTTTTCGCCGGTGCGCAAGGTTTCTTACAAGATCGATAACACCCGTGTCGGGCAAGTCACGGACCACGACAAGCTATCGGTCGAAGTGACTACCAACGGCGCAGTCACGCCTGACAATGCCGTGGCCCTGGCAGCGCGCATCCTTCAGGACCAATTGCAGTTGTTTATCTCCTTCGAGGAGCCCGAAGAAAAGGCCCTCGAAGATACGCACGAGGACCTGCCCTTCAACAAAAACCTGTTGCGCAAAGTCGACGAACTGGAACTCTCGGTTCGTTCCGCCAACTGTCTCAAGAACGACAACATCATCTACATCGGCGATCTCGTCCTGAAGAGCGAAGCGGATATGTTGCGGACTCCAAATTTCGGCCGTAAGTCCTTGAACGAGATCAAGGAAGTGTTGAGCCAAATGGGTTTGCACCTGGGCATGGAGATTTTCAACTGGCCGCCGGAGAACATCGAGGAGTTGGCCAAGAAGCTTGAAGAACCGTTCTAGGAACGGCGGTAAAAAGACGATAAGGGAAAAGCGCCTGTGTGTTAAATGGCACGTGCAGGATAGAACAGGAGCCTGAACATGCGCCACCGTCATGGTGCTCGGAAACTCAATCGGTCCAGTCCTCACCGCAAATCTGTGTTCGCCAACATGGCGGTTTCTTTGCTGACCCATGAGCAAATTACGACGACGCTTCCGAAGGCCAAGGAGCTTCGGCGGGTCGCCGACAAGATGGTCACACTCGGTAAGCGGGGTACCCTGCATGCACGACGCCGTGCGTTTTCGTATCTCCGTGACGACGACGCGGTTGCTAAGCTGTTCAGCTCGCTCGCCGATCGCTACAAAGAAAGAAACGGTGGCTATACGCGTGTTTTGAAGACCGGGTATCGTTTCGGCGATAGCGCGCCGATGGCAATCATCGAGCTGGTCGACCGTGATCCCGATGCCAAGGGCGCCGAGGATAAGGTGCGCCACCAGGCTGAACTGGAGGCAGAAGGCCAGAACAAGGCCGAGTAGCTAACGCCTCATTGCGCTGTCGTTCTAAATCACGTCGAAAGCAGCCTACGTATCTACTTTTTTCACCGTCAAATGATAAACTACAATCTAATCGTGAGTCCGGACGGTTACCTGCAATGGGTGTAGTTCGAGTCGTTTTGCATTTCGTCATTGGCGCGGCCTTCACCGCTAGCTTAGTGACGGCCGCTATCGCCGATAAGCGGAATCCGAATGGCAAAGCCGAGATACAACTCTCATTCGCGCCGCTGGTGGCAAAAGCAGTGCCGGCTGTGGTCAACATCTTCACCCGGAAAATTGTCCAGCC
>PTLJ01000085.1 GCA_002938045.1 Alphaproteobacteria bacterium MarineAlpha3_Bin4 | reverse complement strand
CCGCTCATCACCTCGTCGAGAATGAGCAGCACGCCGTATTTATCGCAGATTTCGCGGATTCGCATGAAATAGCCTTCGACAGGCGGCAGCACACCGGCGGTGGCGCCGCCGACAGTCTCGGCGATGAATGCCGCTACATTTTCAGGTCCTAGCCTGAGGATCTCGTTCTCCAGTTCGTCGGCGACGCGCTGACCGTATTCGGTCTCCAATTCGTCGTCGCGCTGACCGCGATAAGGATAGCATGGCGATATTAGACCGCAATTCATCAGCATCCCCTTGTAGGGCTCGCGTCGCATCATATTGCCGCTTACCGAGAGTGCGCCGATAGTGTTGCCGTGATAGCTTTGGCGCCTGGCAATGAACCGCGTTCGCCTGTGCTCGCCGATCTCAAGAAAAAATTGACGTGCCATCTTAAGTGACGCCTCGACCGCCTCGGAACCGCCGGAAAGGAAATAGACCATCTCGATGCCTTCCGGCGCTAAGGTGATTAGCCTGTCCGCCAGTTTTTCGGCAGGATGGGAGGAGAAAAAAGCGGTGTGGGCGAACGCCAGCGCGTCTAATTGCCCCTTGATTGCGGCGATTACGTCGGCATCGCCGTGACCCAGGCACGAGACGGCGGCACCACCTGACGCATCGAGATAACGTTTACCTTCGGAATCGACGATATAGAGCCCCTCGCCGCCAACGGCGAGCGGCATGTCGACCTTGATCTGGCGCTGGAAAACGCGGGTCATGGGTTCAGCCTTTTCAGCTCGCAGCACTCGGGTGATTGATTCCAATCGGCGTCGAAGCGCTAAAGTTACTGTTCTCCATGCTTGATCAAAGCACAGCCGCCAGCCGTAGCTGCGGGCTCAACTGTGGAAACCTGTCCGCGATATTATGTGCGAAAATTGTGCTGTCCTTCCCTGGAGCGATTTCTTGTTGTCGTTCTGCCTGCCGGCAGCAAAATCGTACCTCGAATCAAATTGTAACAGACTGTCAACCGATGAAAAAATTGAGTCCTCTGAATTACCTGGCCTGTGGAGCGTGCCCACAGCCGAACTGGCGATTGCCTATATCAGGCCGTGGTTCTAGGATGCCATGACAACGTCGGAGAGTTGCCCGACCAGCGAAACAAGACCGATGCCCATGGACCTCAAAGACCATATCCGCCCGGTCCCCGATTTTCCGATCCCGGGAATTCTATTCTACGACATCTCAACCCTGCTCGCGAACGCCGACGCCTGGCAAGTAGCGATGGGTAGGCTAGCTAAAGCAATTTCACGCCATCAGCCGGACGTCCTTGCCGGTATCGAATCGCGTGGATTCCTGGTCGCAGCCCCGCTGGCATTGAAGCTCGGACTCGGTTTCACCATGATACGCAAGAAGGGGAAATTACCGGGCACGACGATTCCACATGAATACTCGCTCGAGTACGGCACCGACACCATCGAGATCCAAGATGATGCCATCGAACCTGGACAGCGCGCGGTCATTCTCGACGACCTGCTTGCCACCGGCGGCACCATGGCCGCCTCGATAGAGCTGCTGACCAAAGTCGATGCTGAGGTCGTCGGCAGCGCCTGCATCATCGAGCTAACCTTCCTCAATGGCCGTGACAAACTCGTTGACCTGCCGTTCGATGCCTTGGTCGCCTACGACGAATAGCGGCCACTACGGCAGGTGGCGTTATGGAAGCATTTCAAATCATCGGCTACAAAAGACGGCAAGTGCGGTCGTACCGACCGGAAGCTCATCCATCGCGGTCACCAGTGGGTTTCTGCATGGGCAGCAACTTTCTTCATCACCGTTGGCAGAGCATGTTCGAAAAACTGTGCCGGTGGCGACCACACACCATCCTCGTTGCTGCTTTTCGTGACCCGACCCCAGAGTACAGTGATCTCGAGGTGAAAATGGGTAAAGGTGTGTTTTACGACGCCGGCGAGCGGTTGCCAGTCAGCATCCACGGGTGCCGCCGCGGCAGCCTCAATCAGCGACCACTTATTTTCACGCCATTCTGTCGACGGCACCTCCATCATGCCACCGAGGAGTCCTCGTGTTGGCCGGCGGCGGAGCAATACAGCACCGTCTGGCCGCACCGCCCAGAAAGCTACGCCGCAGCGCGTCGGTCGGATCGGCTTCGTCGCTTTGCCGGGGTATTCCTCTGGACGCCCCGTGTTTGCTGCCATGCAATCGTCGACCAGTGGGCAGGCACCACAGGCGGGCGCCTTTGACCGACAAACGGTGGCGCCCAGGTCCATCATCGCCTGCGCAAAATCACCAGGCCTATAGTCCGCCGCCAGTCCCTGTGCGAGCCGGGCGATGCGCTTCTTCGATTGCTTGAGCGGCTGGCGAACGCCGTAGAGCCGTGCCGTCACTCGCTCGACGTTTCCGTCAACGGGTACCACAGGCCGCTCGAAGGCGATCGCCGCGATCGCAGCGGCAGTGTAGACGCCAACGCCAGGCATCGCCAAAAGAGCTGCTTCCGTATCCGGGAACGCTCCGCCCAGCTCGTTCGCTACGCGGGCCGCGCATTTGTGGAGATTGCGCGCGCGGGCATAGTACCCCAGCCCCTGCCAGGCATGCAGGACGTCGTCCAACGGAGCCGCCGCTAACGTGCAAACGTCGGGCCAGCGCGTCACGAATTCGCCAAAATATGGCACTACCGTCGCCACCGTCGTCTGCTGCAACATGATTTCGCTGAGCCAGACGTGGTAAGGCTCGGGCCGAATGTCCGGTTCAGCTCGCCACGGCAGGTTACGGTGCTCAACGTCGTACCAGCAGAGCAGGCGGTGACGTATGGATTTCGGGTCGGAGGATTTGGGCACGGTCCTATCTCGATCGTGTTAAGTTATGGCTACGGCCGGTTGCCGCGCCCACTCATCGATCCTATCATTGAGTGAGCGGTCAGAAAATAAGCGACCATCAATCGGAGAATGCATCCATGAGCGAAAAAGCGAGCGGCATCAATTTCCAGCGCCGCGGTGGTGCCGGCACGCTCGGCCGCTCGGTTTCGTGGATCACCAAGCCGATCTTCGGCAAACGGGGACTGGCCGACGGTGTCATCGTCAAGGACTGGGCCGAGATCGCAGGCAGCGAGCTGGCGCGCTGTTCGCAGCCGGAAAAGATCGCCTACCCGGGGCGCGAGCGCATCGAGGGTACATTGCATTTGAGGATCAACCATTCGGGCATAGCTCCCGAACTGCAGCACCTGGAGCCACTGGTGCTGGAGCGCATCAACGGCTATTTCGGATTTAAGGCGGTGGCGCGACTAAAACTGATCCACGGCCCCCTGCCCGAACGGCCTCCGGTCCACGAGCCGGTGTCGCGGCCGCTCAACGAAACCGAGGAGCGCGCGCTTGTCGACGATCTCGTCGACGTCGAGGACCCCGATCTGCGCCACGCACTGGAAGGGCTCGGCCGAGCCGTGATGGGCCGACGGGCGAACCCGTGACCGGGCCCGTGGAGCGCCGACGATGGCGTGATATTACTAGAACGGCAGGGACGGGAAAGGGACTTGAAAAAGGGTCGACTCGACCGTTCCTGCAATACTATATTCACCAACATCTTGTGTCTGGGAGGAACGATTGTCTCGATTTGTAGTAAAACAGCTGTTTCTAGCTGGTCTCGTCATTGGTCTGGCCTGGACGGCACCGACGCCGGCGGCGGCGGCCATAGCCAGCACCGACGTGGCGACCGAGGAGAAGATTATCGGCAGCGACAAGGCGTTGGTAACCCTGATTGAATACGCGTCGCTTGGCTGCTCCCATTGCGCTCAGTTCCACAAAGACACCTTTCCCAAGATCAAGAAGGACTACATCGACACCGGCAAGCTACGGATGATCTATCGCGACTTCCCGCTCGGGACGCCGGCCCTGGCGGCGGCGATGATCGCGCGCTGCTCCGGCCGCAACCGCTATTTTGGATTCGTCAATCTGCTGTTCCGCAGCCAGGCGCAATGGTCGCGCAGTGAGAACCCATTAGAGGCCCTGACCAAGGTCGCGCGCTTTGGCGGCCTATCCGCCGACGACGTCAACGCCTGCCTGCAAAACCAGAGCCTACTCGACAGCATCCAGAGCAAGGCGCGCAAAGCACAGAACAATCACGGCATCAAATCCACGCCATCGTTCATAATCAACGGCACGAGTATTTCGGGCGCCGTGACCTATGATGAGTTCCGCAAGGTGATCGACCGGGCGCTAAAACAGGCGCAGTAGGAGCGAACCGGGAACGTGCTGCAATTCAATAAGCTCAGCCTATCCGGCTTCAAGTCCTTCGTCGAGAGCACGGAGTTGTTGATCGAGCTCGGCCTGACCGGAATTGTCGGCCCCAACGGCTGCGGTAAGTCTAACCTGGTCGAGGCGCTGCGCTGGGTCATGGGCGAAACCTCGGCCAAGCAGATGCGCAGCGGCGAGATGGACGACGTCATCTTCGGCGGCACATTGACACGGCCAGCGCGCAATGTCGCCGAGGTCGTCCTCAGCCTCAACAATTCGGAACGCTCGGCACCAGCACAGTTCAACGACACTAATGAGCTCGAGGTCAGCCGTCGCATCGAGCGCGAGAAGGGCTCGTACTATCGGGTCAATGGGCGCGAGGTGCGCGCCCGCGAAGTGCAGCTTTTGTTCACTGATTCGGCGACCGGCGCGCGCTCGACGTCGCTCGTCAGCCAGGGCCACGTCGGCGCCGTTATCAACGCCAAGCCGACCGATCGCCGCAGGCTGTTAGAGGAGGCCGCCAGTATTACCGGTCTGCATTCGCGGCGCCACGAAGCGGAGCTCAGACTGCGCGGCGCCGAGATCAATCTGGAACGACTCGAAACCATCTTCGTCACTCTCGATGCGCAGCTGGCGGGTCTCAAGAAACAAACGCGCCAGGCCACCCGCTACAAGAACCTGAGCGCCCACATTCGCCGCGCCGAGGCGACGCTGTTCTATCTGCGCTGGATTGCCGCCGAGGGCGAGTTGGAATCGAACCGCAAGCGGCTGACCGAAGAAGAGAAGACGGTTGCTGAGCTGACTGCCGTCGCAAGCACCGCTGCCGCCTGCCAGGCCAAGCGCGCAGAGGAGCTGCCGGCGCTGCATCAGACCGAGTCCGAAGCGGCGGCCAAGCTGCACCGCCTGACCGTCGCCAGCGAAAATCTTGACGTCGAGGCAAGACGCGTCTCCGACGCCACCGCCGATGCCAATGAGCGACAGGACCAAATCACCGCCGACCGCGAGCGGGAAACCGCGCTCGCCAGCGACGCCGAGGCGGCTATCAAACGCCTCGAGGGGGAGCGGGCCGAGATCGAGAGCGCCGGCGAGAACGACGAGGCCCAACGCGACCAGGCGGCGGCCGATTTGTCCGCCGCTGCAGAGACCATCGCCACGCTCGATTACGAACTGACCGAACTAACGCATTGCATCGCCACCAACGAGGCGCGTCGGAGCGCCCTCGCTAACCGCATTGAAGAGTTGGAGGCCCGTCAGCAGCGATTGACTGCACGGGCCGGCGAGATTTCCACCGAGCGTAGCAAGCTCGAGGCGGCCGGCGAGAACGACGCCTCAACCCAGGCGACGGCCACCGCCGTCGAGGAGACCCGCACTGCCCTCGAGGCCGCGCGCGCCAATCACAAGAGCGCTGAACAAACCCGCACCAAATCCGAGGAGCACGCCCGCCAGGCGACCGCAGCACTGCACCGGACAACCGCCGACGTGGCTCGCCTGGAATCCGAGGAAAAGACCTTAGCAGCTATTTTCGACGACGACGACGATTTATGGCCACCGCTAATTGACGCCGTCACCGTCGAGTCCGGTTATGAGATGGCCTTAGGCGCCGCCCTCGGCGACGACCTTGCGGTGCCCGCCGATGAGGCAGCGCCGGCCCACTGGCGCACCTTGGACCCGATCGCGATTACCCCACCGCTGCCCGCCGGCGCGCAGCCGTTAAGCGAGGTGGTACGCGGGCCGGCCGCTCTGACTCGACGCCTAACGCAGGTCGGTTTGGTCGCCAGAGAGGCCGACGGCCGGCGTCTGGCCACCGATCTATCGCAGGGTCAACGCCTGGTCTCCCGCGACGGCTCGCTGTGGCGCTGGGACGGCTTCACCGTCTCTGCCTGTGCCGCGACGGCAGCCGCAGCGAGGTTAGAGCAACGCAACCGCTTAGTCGAAGTGCGTGGCCAACTGGAGACCGCGTGCGCGGCGGAGCGAGACGCCGAGGCGACGCGCAATCGCTACCTCAACGCGGAGGACGAAGCGCGGGCCCGCGAACGTGCGGCACGTGAGATCGTTGCCGCCGCTGACGACGCCTACAACCGTGACCGCGACGCCGAGGCCCAGGCCAAGGATGCGTCCGCGGCGGAATCGTCACGCCTAGCCGCGCTCGCTGACACCGCCCAGATGCTGCGCACAGATATGGAAGAGAACAGAACGGTGCTGAGCGAGGTCCGTCGCGAACTTGACGCCACCACCGACACCGACGGCAAACGCGACCAGGCCACCACTCTCAAGGCCGCACTCGACCAGCGCCGGACCGAACACGTCGAGTGCCGCAGCCGCAACGACAGCCTGGAACGCCAGGCCGAACAGCGCAGCCGACGCCTCGAAGCGATCAAAGTGGAAATCGAGTCCTGGCGCCTACGCAATGCCAGCGCCGCGGAGCAGGTCTCGCAGCTAAACAAGCGCCAACTCGCTCTCAGCGTCGAGATCAAACAGTTGGCCGAACGACCGCGGAAAATCGAGCACCAGCGCGGCGCGCTGCTCGACGCCCTCGGCGACGCCGAGGACAGACGCAGCATCGCCGCCGACAGCCTGGCCGAGGCCAAGACGGCCCTGAGGGAAGCTGACAATGCGTTGCGCGAGTCGGAGGGGAGGCTGGCGACGTCGCGCGAACTGATGGTCCGCCTGGAAGGCGCCGTCGAACAGGCCAAGCAAGCCTGTCACGCGATCGTCGAGCGGGTCAAGGAACGCCTCGAATGCCGCCCCGACCAGTTAT
>PTLJ01000084.1 GCA_002938045.1 Alphaproteobacteria bacterium MarineAlpha3_Bin4 | reverse complement strand
TTCAAATACTTTACGGGCGAACTGGATCTGGCGCTGGACGCGCGGGTCATCCTCGCCGCCCGGAATGTTAAGCCCGGAACCGCCGAGCACAACGCCGTCATAGCCAGCGAGCTCCGCCCCTGCCGGAAGTAACCCATTGGCGTCGGCGGCATAAACAATTTCTATCTTGGCGTCGGGATAGAGAAATTTCAGCGCATCGCGATAGATCTCCGCACCGCTGGAGAGGCCACCGGCAATCAACATCTCGCAGCGTTCCTTCGGGTTCCCTTCGGCGACAAGTATCCTCGGCGTCGCAGAACTCATGCATTACCTCGCAGTTTTGCTAACATCGTCGGGATCACCAATCGTTCAATCCAGTTACGAACTTCAATCCGGCGAACATCCTCATTGAGGACATCGTCATCGATGCCCAGCATCCAGGCCAGGTCCGAGCGCTCGGGGTTGGCGTGCAGGGTCTCCAGCAGATCGACATAATTCTCGCCGGCCTGACGGTCGGTGAAAAAGCCAAGGCTCTGCAGCTTGTCGATCCGACACCAGGCCAGCCGCGCCATTTCATGAAGATCGTACTCGGGATGGTACTGCAGACCCCAGAAGACCCCATCCTTGTAACTGACGGAGACTGACTGCACGCGGGTGAAGTTGTTGCCCGACAGCACCACGGATCCGGTCGGGATGTGGGTGATCTCGTCGACGTGGCTGATAAAGGCGTCAAATACGCTTTTCTTGCCCTCGTAAAGCGGATGGCCGCGGCCCTCCAGCGTCAATTTTATCTTGCGCGCGATTCCCATTTCGCGGCCATTGGGATTGGCCTGGCACATGCCGCCAGCGGCGACGACCGCAATCTGCGCCGCCCAGCAACTGCCAAAACCGGGGATACCGGCCTCGAACGCAGCCTGCGCGAGGGCAATCTGGCTCGTCACCTCGGGCGTGTCGTCGAATACGGTCAGGCTACAGCCGGTCCAGGCGATGCCGTCGTAGCCGGCGAGCCCGGTTCCGGTCGGCAACTCGGCGCCGGGATCGCTCGGAAAAAGGATATCGCACTCAGCCGCCGGAAAGGTATTCTTCAGCATCGCTGAATACTGATCGCAGGCCATGGTTGCGCCTGCAGAGACGAGTTCGTCGCGAGCCGCTTTGGTGTAGCCGTCGATAACCAGAAAACGCGGCGTCATAGCAGAGATCCGTCCGGGCGACCGGAACTCAAGCAATTGATATTCCTAAACAATTATTACTCCAGGATCAGGGATTGAGTGCTGGAGTGACTCCATTCGCGGATGGTGCGATAACCGCCCTCCATGGTCAATAGTGACGGCAATGAATGGCCGCTAGTGGCTGCCAGGCGTCAAAGACAGCGATTAGTTGGGCCCGGAAAATTATTTGATCAAATTGTGACTGTTGTCGCCGAGCTTCTGATGCCCACCCTTATGCGGATCCGGGCGTTCGTAGCAGGTCACGCTCCCCAGAGTCTCATAGCAGAAGATGTTCTGTTGGATAAACACCTCGTCCTCCTTGCAATAACTCAACCCCTTCTCTCTGCGAACGGTCGAACAATCTTTACCACTGGTAAATGAGATGATGAGGTCGGAAAAGGTTTTGTCTGTCGCGATCACGGCCCCCCCTCGACGACGCCCAAGTCGGCACAACCGCCAAGCCAGCCAAGGCATGCAACAAGTAGAAACCTCCGCATGGAAACCTCTCCCGAGAATGGCACAGTCGAGCCGACAAACGAAGTCCACCAAACTATTGTTGATTGTCTCCTCGCAAGGTTAATGATGGGTTAATCAAAGTCCATGGGTTTTCGAGCTTTTTCCCGTTTCCAGGATCAAGCGTAGGTGATAAACAGAACTCCACAGATAGGGCCGTGAAGGAAAGTATACGCCAATGGTTGCCATGCAAACGCCGATCTGCGATTTCGGCTGGAAGCCCCCAGAATTCTCGCTTCCCGGTATTGATGGCAAGACGTACTCGCTTGCCGACGTGCGCGGACCAAAAGGTGCCCTGGTGATGTTCATCTGCAACCACTGCCCCTACGTCAAGGCGGTCGCCTCGCGGTTAGTCGACGACGTAAAGGCCCTGTCGGAAGCCGGGATCGGCGCAATTGCGATCATGTCAAACGACACCAAGAAGGTGCCCGAGGACTCGTTCGAAAACATGAAGGCGTTCGCTCAGGCCCATGGTTTCACGTTTCCCTATGTTATCGACGAGACGCAGGACGTCGCGGGCGCATACGGAGCCATCTGTACGCCGGATTTCTTCGGTTTTAACTCTGATCTCGAACTCCAATACCGTGGCCGACTTGACGAATCGGGCCGCGATCCGGCGTCGCCGGGTACCAGGCGCGAGTTGCTCGAGGCTATGGCCCGAGTCGCTGAGACCGGACGAGGGCCGACGCAGCAGATAGCCAGCATGGGCTGCTCAATCAAATGGCGTTGATCGGCACGTAACCACAACATTTGTTTTTGCCTTCCCACGGTTGGAAGGATATTTTAACGTCCACGGGCCGCGAAATTTGCGGCCCGAATGGGTTTTCATGTCACGGCGGTGCCGCAGCCGACGTTGGCCCGCCGGCTGCAGGAGAGAAGCGTGGCCGACGAAACCGATAACGTTCTGTTCCGCGAGATCGAAGACGAACTTCGTCAAGAACGGGCGAAGAAGCTTTGGAAGAACTATGGCCGGTACATCATCGCCACCGCCGTGGCGCTGGTAATTGGGGTCGCCGGATACCAGGGCTGGCGGACATATGACATCAGCTCCCGCACCGCAGATGGCGAGAGGTTCGCCGCCGCGCTGAAACTCGCAGCCGACAACCATTCGGAGCAGGCCGCGACTGCCTTCGCCAACATTTCACAAGATGCCGGAAGCGGGTACGCCATGCTGTCTCGTTTCCGCGAAGCTGGCCTGTTGGTTAGCAGTGGCGACCTCTATGGCGCCGCACGCATTTATCAAGCCCTGGCCGACGACAGCGAGATTGAAGCGACCTACCGCGACTTGGCTGTTATCCTCGGCGTGTTGCAAGAGATGAACCAGCCCGGCGGCGGGCATGGGAAGCTGATAGGAAGCGTTGCCGCGCTGAACACGAGTGACAACCCCTGGCGTCACAGCGCCCGCGAAATCCTGGCGTTTTCGGCGCTGCAAGGGGGCGACAGGGCTAGTGCCCGTAACCTCTTGAGCCAGCTCGCCAACGACGCCACGGCACCGGCGGGGGTGCGTGCTCGGTCCGCCGAAATGCTAGCGATTGTCGGCAATTAGGGTTCGGGCCATACTGGCAAGATGGAACCGGTGAATCGAGCCTTGAGACACAACCGCGGGAATGCAAAGCAAGCGATGCATAGACTGGCGATCATTATCATCGTTGCCCTTGGCCTGGGCGCCTGTGCTTATTTCGAAAAAGAAATACAGGAACCGCTGCCCGGCGAGCGAATATCGGTAATGATGCACCAGGCGACCCTGTCGCCTGATCCGGAGTTGGTGGATAAGCGAATACTGTTGCCCGCGCCGTCTCCCAACCGTGATTGGCCGCAGTCGGGCGGTTACGCCAATCATGCCATGCACCATATCCAGGTCCGCGACTCGTTGCAGGAGAACTGGTCGGTCGATATCGGCGCGGGCAAGGACGACAAAGAGCGACTCAACAGTTCGCCCGTCGTTGCCGATGGAATGGTTTTCGCCATCGACGCCGAATCTTCGGTGAGCGCGATCGACGCTGCCACCGGCAGCCGGGTATGGGAGGCAGAGTTGACGCCGGACGACGAGGATGACGGCCATATCAGCGGTGGAATAGCTTACGAACGCGGGCGCCTCTACGTGACAACCGGATTTGCTGAGGTGATCGCGCTAAACGCGAAGACCGGCGCCGAGGTCTGGCGCCGCAGCATCGGGTCACCGATGCGCACGGCGCCGACCGTTCGCGGTGGCCGGGTTTTCGTCACCACGGTTGATAATCGCCTGCTTGCCTTAACCACCGATTCGGGCGAGGAGCTGTGGGCGCACACCGGCCTGACAGAGGTTGCAAGCGTTCTCGGCGGTGCCAGTCCGGCCGTTGATAGCGGCGTTGTCGTCGTGCCTTATTCGTCCGGCGAGCTTGTTGCCCTCAAGGTTGATAACGGCCGCGTTCTGTGGCAGGACTCGCTGTTAACGTTACGGCGGACCGGCTCGGCCTCGACCCTATCTCAAATACGCGGACGCCCGATCATCGACCGTGGTCGCGTCATCGCCATCAGCCACGGCGGCGTAATTGCGGCCATCGATCTCAGGATGGGCCGGCGGATTTGGGACAAGGAGATCGGCGGCCTGGAGAGCCCTTGGGTGGCCGGTGATTATATCTTTATTCTGACCAATGATAACGAAATCGCCTGCATCAGCCGTGACGACGGACGTATTCACTGGGTTCGTGCGTTGCAGCGCTACGAGGATCCGGAAGACCGCGATGATCCAATCATCTGGACCGGTCCGGTGCTGGCGAGCGATCGGCTGATCGTCGCCGGCTCCAACGGCGAAGCGCTCGCCATATCACCCTATACCGGGAATATTCTTGGGATGGTAGAGATGCCCGACGGCGTCTCGGTACCGCCGGTGATCGCTGATGGCGCTGTGTATTTTCTCGCTGACGACGCGGAACTCGTAGCCTACCGTTGATCCGACCCTCAGCGCAGGCTCTTGATTGATAAGAATGCTGGTCCATCATGCCCTTCACCGTAGCCGTAATCGGCCGTCCGAACGTCGGAAAATCGACCCTGTTCAATCGATTGATTGGGAAGCGTCACGCCATCATCGATGATACGCCGGGCGTCACCCGCGACCGCCGCGAAGGTGACGGGCGGATCGCTGATCTGCATTTTCGGCTGATCGATACGGCGGGGCTGGCAGATGCCAACGGCGACAGCTTAGAAGGCCGCATGCGCCGCCAGACTGAGCGTGCGCTCGACGAGGCCGACGCTGCCCTGTTCCTAATCGATGCCCGAGCCGGCGTTACTCCGTTTGACGAGCATTTTGCCGCCTGGCTGCGGACCCGCGATACGCCCATTGTTCTGTTAGCCAACAAATGCGAGTGCGGCGCCGGCGAGGCGGGCCGGTTGGACGCTTATAGCCTGGGATTGGGCGAGCCGCTGGCATTTTCATCTGAGCACGGTGAAGGCCTCGGTGATCTTTATGATACACTAGCGACGCTGCAGCCGGAAGCCCTGGCCAGCGACGGAAGCTCGACCGTTGGTAATTTTGGCGAAGCGATGTCGGAGCGTCCGCTGCAGCTGGCCATCGTCGGCCGGCCAAACGTCGGGAAATCGACGATGGTCAACCACCTGATCGGCGAAGACCGGGTGTTGACTGGACCCGAGGCCGGGATCACCAGAGACGCCATATCCGTATCGTGGGAATACGATGGACGCGCTGTCCGTCTGATCGATACCGCCGGGCTCCGTAAGCGCGCCCGCGTCACGGGAAGGCTGGAGAGCCTTTCTGCCGGTGACACGCTGCGTGCCATAAGGTTCGCCCAGGTCGTGATCCTAATTCTCGACTCCAACGTCGTGCTAGAAAAACAGGACCTAACCATCGCCCGTCAGGTCGCAGACGAGGGGCGCGGCTTGGTAATTGCCGTTAACAAATGGGACGTCGCCGAGGATCGAAGGGCTTCGCTTACGCGGCTCCACGACAAGCTTGAAACTTCGCTACCGCAGGTGCGGGGAGTGCCGACTGTCACCTGTTCAGCAAAGACAGGCAAGGGAATGGATCAACTATTACCGGCTGTGTTCGATTTGCATGAGAAATGGAACCGGCGAATTGCCACCAGCGAACTCAACCGTTGGCTCGCGGTAATGACCGAGGCGCATCCGCCGCCCGTCGCCGCGGGGCGCCGGATCCGGCTGCGTTACATAACCCAAGCTAAAGCAAAGCCGCCAACATTCATTTTGTTCTCAGGCCGAGCCGATAAACTGCCCGAAAGCTACAACCGCTATTTGATCAACGGACTGCGCGACGACTTCGGCCTACTCGGCGTGCCAATAAGGTTAATTCCGCGTAAGGGCAAGAACCCCTACACCGGTCATTGACGGCTCATCCGATGATGTCGTTACGGCCCGGCGACGACTTGCGATGGTCCGCCTATCGCTACCGGTCACTCTTTTGTCTTTCCTGCACAGTTTGGGTCAAAACGACTGAAAACCTAACCCCCACCGCGCCTGAACACACGGTCGAAACGGGCCACAAATTCCGTGATTTCGTCGTCCGTATAACCGCTGAACGACATTGTTACATCGGTTGATGGAATACTGAGCAGCGCGATGCGGCGATTGGATTCCGGACCTAGAATTATTTCCAGCCGCCGATGCCCGTTCTTGTAAACGACCCCGAATTCCGATCTTTGATAGTTATCGGTCGCGAGCGCACTGGAGATGGTGCGGAAGAAATCCGCGTGAGTCAGCCCCATCTCCTTCGCGACCGATTTTGCCACCAGAACAATCACCGCCCACCCGCTACTGGTGGCCAAATGGCCAGGGCGTCACCTTCGGTGAGTTGCACGTTGTCACGTTCGCTAGGCGCCACATAGACCCCATTAATCAGCACGAGGTGGCAGATTTCCGGCGGCATGTTGAGTTTGGCTATGACCGCCGTCGGCGTCATCCCTTCGGTGACAGTCAAATCGACTTCGTTCTTGATGGAACCGTCGGGCAAATACTTGTCGAGAAGGGCGTAAAGCTTGACGCGGATAACCATGGCCTTAAACGTAGGCGGAGGCGAGATAAGCGTCCATAATCCGGTTCGGGTCTTGCATAAGCCGCCGTTTCCAATCACCGAGCGCAAGGCGGGACTGTATCAGCCCCCGCATGACACCGACGTGATCCGTACGCCCGACAGAAAGGGCGCCGATGATACAGTCACCATCGAAGGCGAGCTGCATATAGCGAAAGTTATCATCGTCCAGGGTTTCAGCAATATCACCGCCCTCAACCCCCTGCCATTGCCC
>PTLJ01000083.1 GCA_002938045.1 Alphaproteobacteria bacterium MarineAlpha3_Bin4 | reverse complement strand
GCCGTACCGTCGAGGATGCGTTTGTTCGCCTGATGGGGGACAAGCCAATCGATGTCCTCCGCCGCCAGACCGTTGGCATCGAGCGCTTCGTCGACGATCGCGGCAAGTTTTATGACGGCATGGCGAAACACCTCGCGGCCGATCATTCGAACATGACCGACGGTTCTCGTGCTCGAGGGGCCGCCATCCACATATAGAAGATCGTTGGTCGAACCGTCGGAGTGAAGGTGGGTCGATAGAATACCGCGGCCCCGGTTATGCCCGGTTTCGCCGGCCTGGCCAACAGGCACCTCTTCCCCCTTGAGCGCACGCAGGACGACCGCCCCGGCCCCGTCGCCGAACAGCACACAAGTCGAGCGGTCCTCCCAGTCGAGGATGCGTGAAAACGTCTCGGCTCCGACGACAACAATGGTTTTCGATTGCCCGGTCTTAATGAAGTTGTCGGCGATCGAAAGGCCGTAGACAAAGCCGGAACAAACCGCCTGTATATCGAACCCAGCGCCGTTGGTCATGCCGAGTTTCGTCTGTACCCGCGTTGCTGTTGCAGGAAACGTCTGGTCGGGCGTAGTTGTCGCCAGGATTAGAAGATCGACTTCCTCCGCATCGACACCACTGTGTTGGAGGGCACGCTCCGCCGCCTTGAGCGCTAGGTCAGACGTCAGCTCATCATCGGCGGCAATATGACGCTGGCGGATTCCGGTACGTGTGTAAATCCACTCATCCGTAGTATCTAACATCGTTGACAGTTCGGCGTTGGTAAGTACACTTTCGGGAAGATAAGACCCGCATCCTAGGATTTCCGAACGAATGGACATCAGCCTGCCACCGCTTTCATGCTGAACCCGGGATCCGAGCTGAGTTGCGCATATTCGTTTTTGATGCTTTCGTTGAAATCGTTGGAAATCAGTTCGATCGCAACATCTATAGCATGGGCGAAGCCGAAGGCGTCGCTACCGCCGTGGCTCTTGATGCAAATTCCGTTAAGGCCAAGAAACATCGCGCCATTATAGCGCCTGGGATCGACACGCATTTTAAAAGTTTTGAGAGCCGGCCGTGCCAGCATCGCACCAAGTTTCGCCAGGGGCGATGCGGACAAGGCTTCCTTCAGGAAATGGCCGAATAGCTTGACCGTTCCTTCCGTTGTTTTTAGAGCGATATTGCCGGTAAAGCCATCCGTCACCACCACATCGACAGTGCCGGCGCTAATATCGTCCCCTTCGACGAATCCGTAGAATTTAATCGGTAGCGAACTCTGCTGAAGAATGGTGGAGGCCTGTTTGACGGAATCGTTTCCTTTGAGGTCCTCGGCGCCAACGTTGAGTATGCCGACCGACGGATTTTTCAGTCCGAGGACATTACGGGCAAAGACCTCGCCCATAACCGCGAATTGAACAAGATTTTCCGCGTTGCATTCGATGTTCGCGCCGAGATCCAGCATGACGCTCTCGCCGTTCAGTGTCGGGAAGTACGTCCCGATCGCCGGCCGATCGATGCCCGGTAGAGACTTGAGCACGAACTTGGCTATCGCCATTAATGCGCCCGTATTACCGGCGGAGATGATCCCCGCCGCTTCGCCATCACCGACGGCATTGATCGCTAAACGCATGCTCGAATTCTGGCCGGTGCGAAGAGCAACCCCCGCTTTTTCATCATCGGTGACGACATCGTCCGTGTGCCGGATTTCAGACGCCTGCTGCGCGCGCGGATGCAGGTCAAGCAGCGGCGTCAACTGCGCCCTGTCACCGAATAGCAGGAAACGCGTGTCAGGTAGGCGCTCAAGCGCAATGCTTATGCCTTCAACGACCATGCTGGGGGCTTGGTCGCCGCCCATCGCGTCTACGGATAGCGTTAACCGCTCAAACACCGTTGTCCTTTCCGCTGGTGGTGACTATAAGAGGCATGTCAGCCTTTATAAGGCTGCCCTCGCCCTATGAACAGTGTCAGAGCGCGTTATCCGCCTCGACAACCTCCCGACCATCATAAAAACCGCACTCTCTGCAGATATGATGAGGGCGTTTCCACTCGCCGCAGTTGGGGCACTCGTCGTACTTGGAAGGCAGCAAATAATCGTGCGCCCGGCGCATATCACGCTTCGACTTGGAAATCTTTTTCTTCGGAACAGCCACCTTCGATACCTTTTATTAGAATGCCCTCCGCGCAAAGCGAGCGCTTACTTAAACAAAAACACCCAGAGGGGCAAGTTGATTAACCGTTTTCATCCGTTTTATCACGCAATCGACCAAGCGCCGCGAAGGAATGTTGGCTCTCAGGCGCACTGTCAACCGGCTTACTGGATCTGGTCAAATTCACATAGGGGATTCCCGGTTTGCGCGGGAACGGGTCAATTTCGAGGGCCAGTTGCTGGGTCAATGCCTCTCCGATATCGATAGTCCCGTCAATAATCGGTTCCAGAGGATCCTCACTTTCGAGATCGATGTCGCCGTTGTAGGCGACGTCCTTGGTGAAACGCCATTCGACCGGTGCCTTGATTTCGGATGACAGTGGTTCCAGCGTCACGACGCAGGTCTGAGTCAATTTGGCACAGAGTTCACCCCATATACAAACGGTATCCCCGTCGGTTTCGGGGCGGATACGGAGATCTCCGTGCAAGTGGTCCAGAGAAACTAATCCCAACCGGGCGGCGACCTTCGTGCGTTCGCCCACGTCGGCCTCGAAGCTGATCCTGGTCTCTCCGTCCAGCAGCGATTCTATCTCGATGAGCGGGGAGAATTTGGACTCTATCGCTGGTTCAGGATTCATTACACGTTCCGTCGAAGGTAATCGGCATATGCGCAAACTTGATCTCGCCTTTCAAGATGCTATCTATCGGTACTTTAGCAAGAGCTGTCGATTGATGGCGCATATATCCTATCATCCACTCAATATGCGAACGGGCCGGAGCGGTTGTGCGATAGAGGTTGCGTTGAAGAGCCCGCCCTAAGAGCGTGCCGTCATCCGTCAATCCCTCTTCGTAAGCGGCGGTGCGGCCATAGAAAGCCTCCGCCATGCCCTTAATCCGTTTACTGACGCCGAGATCGCCGACACCCATTTCGCGCAGGTTCTGGTCCATGTCAGCAAACATAAGATCAAAAATGGCTTGCGCCAATCCAACTGTCCGTTCGTGTTCGGCTTTCAATCTCCGGATGACGAGAAAGGCATGGAGAATAATCATATCGAACCGGCCATCAGGGGTGTCAGGTACTCCGAGATGCAGGTAGAAGACCGGGTCGCGTGCCTGACGCACGAGCCTCCGGTAAAGTTGATCGGCGGCATCGTGGAACTTGAATTTCCTAAAAATGTCTAACAATGTTTCGCCTCGAGGCTATTAGGTCATGGCGCGGTTTTGTCAATCGGTTCCGCTACGAAGGTAAGTTTGACAATCAGCACCAGTGGTAGCATGTTTCCCAACAATGGTTTCTGGTCCTCTCGCCCTCACGATTGCGACGGCTGGACAACGGCAAAGCCTGTAATGTTTCATATATTTGGCCATAACAAACATATTTTCCGTTGCTATCTCGCTGGCGCCCTGTGCCTAATTCTGGTGGCTTGCGGCTCGCGCGTCGACACACGAGGCAACCCACCCGATCCTGAGCGCCTCTCCGAGATCAAATCCGGCGAGATTACCCGTGAAGAGGTGCTCGAAATGATTGGCTCGCCGTCGAATATAACAACCTTTGGCAACGAGAAATGGTACTACATCGCCGAACAGACGGAGACCATTGCGTTCTTTGCGCCAAAAGTTGTCGGTCGGCAGGTTGTCATTCTCCATTTCGATAAGCAGGGGGTCCTCGAAAAATTGCAAACGCTCGATGCTGAAAGCGGGCGTAGGGTCCAGCACGTCGAGCGCACGACCCCGACCTATGGCAATAAGCTGACCGCGCTGGAGCAGATCATCGGTAACTTCCAACGATTCACCAAGGATAAACCGGAAGATACGAACGTTCCGACACGCATTCCGACACCTAGCTACTGACGCAGTTGAGTGCTCCTGCGAATGGAGAAGCCCCGGAGCGGTTGGTCCGGGAATCATCCTGCCGTTTGAACATCGGTTGCGCAAATTAGGTGAGCATCGCCAGCATCAGGATCGCGACGATGTTGATGATCTTGATCATCGGATTAATGGCAGGCCCGGCAGTGTCCTTATAGGGGTCGCCGACGGTGTCGCCGGTAACCGCGGCGTGGTGAGCGTCCGAGCCCTTGCCGCCGTGGTTGCCATCCTCAATGTATTTCTTGGCGTTATCCCAGGCGCCGCCACCAGAAGTCATGGAAAGCGCGACGAAAAGTCCCGTGACGATAGTGCCGAGTAACATGGCACCAACGGCGGTAAAAGCCGCCGACTGATCGGCGACCATGAGGATGACGACGTACATGACGACCGGTGCCAACAGCGGCAGCATCGACGGAACGATCATCTCCCTGATCGCTGCCTTGGTCAGAATGTCGACACATTTGCCGTATTCCGGCATTGCCGTACCTTCCATGATGCCCGGGATTTCCTTGAACTGACGTCGCACCTCGACGACAACCAGCCCGCCGGCGCGGCCAACGGCCCTCATGCCGAGTGAGCCGAACAGATAGGGGCACAGGCCGCCGATAAAGAGGCCAATAACCACATATGGATCCTTTAGCGTGAACGACAGATTCAAATTCGGGAAATAGTGGCTCAATTCCTCGGTGTAGGCCCCGAACAGCACCAGCGCGGCGAGGCCGGCGGAGCCGATTGCATATCCCTTGGTCACCGCCTTGGTCGTGTTGCCGACCGCATCCAGCGCATCCGTGATCTTGCGAACGTCTTCCGGAAGATCTGCCATCTCGGCGATGCCGCCGGCGTTATCCGTCACCGGACCGAAGGCGTCTAGCGCCACTACCATACCGGCCAGTGCCAGCATGGTCGTTGCCGCCATCGAGATGCCGAACAAGCCGGCGTTCGTGTAGGAAACGACGATACCGGCGCAAATGACGATCACCGGCAGCGCCGTGGCTTCCATGGAGATAGCCAAGCCCTGGATAATATTGGTCGCGTGGCCGGTCTCGGATGCGGATGCGACGCTTTTGACCGGGCGGAATTCGGTTCCTGTGTAGTACTCAGTGATCCAAACGATTAGGCCGGTGACGATCAGACCGACGATCGCGCAGATGAAAAGCTGCGTGCCGGAAACCGGCCGACCGCCCATGTCGTAGGTAGTGTCCCATCCGATATATATGGAAACGATGCCACCGATCAGGACCGCCGAGATCAAGGCGCTGGCGAGGAAACCCTTGTAGAGCGCACCCATGATTGAGTTGCTAGCGCTAAGTCTGACGAACCAAGTTGCAGCCACCGAGGCGAGGATGCAGACCGCACCAATCAGCAGCGGTAAAAGCATCATGCTTTCCTGTTCGGCCCCGGTGAAAAAGATGGCACCTAACAACATGGTGGCGACCATCGTAACGGCGTAGGTCTCGAATAGGTCGGCCGCCATGCCGGCGCAATCGCCGACGTTGTCGCCCACGTTATCGGCGATGACGCCAGCGTTACGGGGATCATCCTCCGGGATTCCAGCCTCAATCTTGCCAACCAAGTCGGCGCCGACGTCGGCCCCCTTGGTAAAAATCCCGCCGCCGAGACGTGCGAAGATTGAGATCAGCGAGGCGCCAAATCCGAGCGCCACCATTGCCTCAAGGATATAACGCATGCCCTCGGTGGAAGTGGGGTCGATGATATCGCGCAGGATAACGTAATAGACAGAAACGCCGAGCAAAGCCAAGCCGACAACCAGCATGCCGGTAATGGCGCCGGCCTTAAAGGCAATATCAAGGCCTCCGGCCAGTCCTTGGCTGCGCGCGGCCTCTGCCATGCGTACATTAGCACGGATCGACACGTTCATGCCGATGTAACCAGCGGCGCCCGAGCAAATCGCACCGATGAAATAGCCGATCGCAGCCGTCATTCCGAGCTTGAGGCCAAGCAGGACACCGATCGCCGCGCCGACGACAGCGATGGTCGTGTATTGGCGGTTCAGATAGGCACGCGCGCCCTCTTGAATAGCCATCGCGATTTCTTGCATTCTCTCCGTGCCGGCGGGCGCAGCCAGTACAAATCGGATTGTATAGATGCCATAAAGCAGCGCGATCACGCCGCAGGCGATGACAAAAACATAGAGAGTCATCCTCTTATCCCTTTATTTTTCTGGTGATAGCGGTATGGCCGGCAATCAATCGCCGCCCTGTGTCCCCGCGCCGCCAATAGAAAATGTTTGAGCGGCCCTTGGCTTAACTATGGTGCCTTCGGCCCAAAAATTTGCGCAAAAATGCCAGAACGCATCGCCTAAAGCAACACATGTCCCTGCTCAATCCGGCAAACCTCGGAGAAACCCGGAACAAGTGTATCAAATGACCACGCAGGCCTATGTTGACAAGGGGTTCAGGAACTAACCGGCTGGCGCATTAATGACCGATTGAACCAGCACTTTGGTAACCAGATCAGGTCCGATAAATTTGTCGCTGATCAACTTGAGGCGCTGATTAATGACGAGAACATGGAATTGCGGCCCTTCCTTTTGCTGTTCTTCCTTTTGCTGCTCTTGATTTAGTAAACCGAGAAAATCGATTTTTTGCTCTTCCTTAAGCACCTTAAGCAAACGCGGCATAAACCCGTACAGCTCACGCATGAAGAGATCGTTGATTTTCGGCATCAGGTGCTGGATCTTTGCGACGTTTTCCAGGCCGATGGTTTCCAGCTTGACTTGAAATTTTAACGTAGCCGCCACCTTATCGCCCTTAAATACGGGGATCAACAGCGGCTCCATGTCGACAAACAGTGTAGGATCAGGCGGCGCTTCTTCCTGTTGGGCGGTATTCCCCTGAAATGGTCCGATATTCATCCATATCATGATGCTCAGCGTGCCACCAGCAACCAACAATAGTGCACCGACCAGAATAAAAAGTTTTTTCAACGGCGCTATTCTCCGTTTGTCATAAAACCCGCATTATCCTGCG
>PTLJ01000082.1 GCA_002938045.1 Alphaproteobacteria bacterium MarineAlpha3_Bin4 | reverse complement strand
GTTCAGCTTTCTTCTTGCCGTGGCGCTGCCGCCGATTGAACCGCATTCACCGGCGTAAGAGGATCACCTTCCTAGCGTCGTCTCTCCGCCATCAATGGGAGGTCCATGTGATGGTTCATATTTCTGCTGCTCGCCGTCGCCGTCCTGTTCCCCGACACCACAAATCACATCAGATGAACGAGACCGTTTTCTGTCAGCACTAAGACAAGGAAGTTGCTCCCGGCACCGGTGGTGGTGACGAAGCTATAAAGGGCAAGCAGCGGCAGCGTTAGCCGGCACCTGAGGGCCGCTTAGCCAGCCATTTTTATCCGATCCTGCGGCGAGTCTCGACAGGTTGTCTTGATCCGAAGCTACTCCGAGGCCGATGGTTAATGCAGTTCCGCCCTCAACTTCTGTCGGTAAATGTCGATCGGTACCAACCGGCCCTTTTCCTCAACATGCCAGAATTGCCAGCCGTTGCAGGCTGGCGCCATTTGCACAAAGGCACCTACCTGATGGATGGAACCGCGGAAGTCGGCGCTGACCAGTGTGCCGTCAGCACTGACACGGGCGGTGTGGCATCGGCGGCGGTCGGTTAGGGTCTGGCCCGGCTGCACTAGGCCACGTTCGACTAGCCAGCCGAACGGTATGCGCGGCTGCTCGCGCTTGGTAGGCGTGCTCAGGAAAGTTTCATCGACCGCCTGGTGGACCTTGACTAAGCGTTCCTGGGCCAAGCGAACGTAGTTTTCTTCTCGCTCGATACCGATGTAGCGACGCCCGAGCTTCTTGGCCACGGCGCCGCTAGTGCCGCTGCCGAAAAACGGGTCAAGAACGACGTCGCCGACCTCGGTCGCTGATAGGATCACCCGGTGCAAGAGCGATTCTGGCTTTTGCGTCGGATGCGCCTTCTTGCCGTTCACCTTCAGGCGCTCCAGGCCAGTACACAACGGTAAAAACCAATCAGAGCGCATTTGCAGGTCGTCGTTCAGGGTCTTCATGGCTTTGTAGTTGAAGCGGTACTTGGACTCCTTGTCACGCGCGCACCAGATCAGTGTCTCGTGGGCGTTGGTAAAGCGCCGGCCACGGAAGTTGGGCATCGGGTTGGTCTTGCGCCAGACAATGTCGTTTAGGATCCAGTAGCCGAGGTCTTGCAGGATAGCGCCGACCCGAAAAATGTTGTGGTAGCTGCCGATTACCCAAAGCGTGCCATCAGGCTTCAGCGTGCGTCGCGCCGCTTGTAGCCAGTCGGCGGTGAAGGCGTCGTAGGCGGCGAAGCCGTCGAAGCGGTCCCAGTCGTTGGCGACGCCGTCGACCCGAGTCTGGTTGGGACGCAGCAACTCGCCCTTGAGTTGAAGGTTATAGGGAGGGTCAGCGAAGATCATGTCGGCGCAGGCCTCGGGGAGCGCGTTCATCTCTTCGACGCTGTCTCCACAGAGGACCTTGTCTTCGAATTTGTCGGCCTTAACTCGTGCCGCTTTGACGCCGCCTCCCTGGCGATCATTATTGTCTCTGCCCATAGCCGGCAGAATGAGTCAGACAGGACTCTCCGTCAAGAGTATAATGGATTCAAAGGCTTATAGGAATCCTGTCACCTAGATATCGGGCCTATGCCTGGGCACGACTCAATATCTTGATGACCGGCTTGTAGCTCCGACGGTGTTCCGGTGTCACGCCGAGGCATTCCAAGGCGGTGCGGTGCTCAGCCGTCCCGTAGCCGGCGTTGCGCTCCCAGCCGTAGCCTGGATACTCCACTGCCAGTTCGGCCATGATGCGGTCGCGGCTGACCTTGGCGACAACCGAGGCAGCGGCAATCGAAAGGCTTCGCCCGTCGCCACCGACAATACATTGGACCGAACAGGTAAGCGGAGGTTCTCGGTTGCCGTCGACCAGCACTATGTCCGGCGTGACGCCAATTTGGGCGACGGCGCGGGCCATGGCTAGCAGCGTCGCCTGCAGGATGTTGTGGGCGTCGATCTCGGGGACCTCAGCCCGACCGACTCCGATCCGCGCTTCTCCCCTGAGCCGTTTGAACAGGTCCTCTCGCGCGGCGGCCTTAAGTCTCTTGGAGTCGTCAAGGCCGTCCCTGAGCGCTGGGGATAGGCGCATCAGATCAAGGACCGCGGCGCCAGCCACCACCGGCCCAGCCCAAGGCCCCCGCCCAGCCTCGTCGAGCCCGGCGATCACGCTGTGGCCGGCGCCTCGCGCCGCCGTTTCCAGCGACAGATCAGGCATCCTTATTGCGTCGCGGCTGTTTCGCACGTGTCGCGCTCTCGTTCACCGCCAGTGTTAGTACATCTATCAACAAACCACCGCCGCGGACGCTGAGGGCAACGACAGCGATACCGGTGAGGTTGGAATGGACAGCCACTTCCATCGCACAAGCCTATCATGGGCCAGCGGCCGCGGGAACGTACGTTCGCGACTGCGCTAAAACAGGCCCAACTGGTCGCCGGACCTTGGTGGTGGACAGAACAGCGCTGTGCTGAACCGAAACTCTGTCGGCCGGGTTTCAGCAAGGCGGTTGCGCTTGCAGGCGAGCCGGAAGCGCTGGGAGATCAGTTCCGCATATTCGCCTGTGCCACGCATGCGCGTTCCCCATTGACTCTGGTTGAGTTTGCCATCGCGGCATTGACGGATCAAGGTGAGGATGTGCTCGGCGCGATCGGGCGCATGCGCCGCGAGCCACTCGGTGAACAGCTTCTTGATTTCCAACGGTAGGCGCAGCAGCAGGAAATTAGCGGCGCTGGCGCCAACTTCTGCGGCGGCTTCCAGGATGCGCTCCAATTCGTGGTCGTTGAGGCCCGGAATTATTGGTGCCGCCATGACGATGATTGGAATGCCGGCCGCGGCCAACTTCTCCATCGCCCTAAGGCGTTGTACCGGCGTCGGAGCGCGTGGCTCGAGCCTTCGCGCTAGTCCCCGCTCCAGGGTGGTGAGTGATATGCCGACGAAGGCTAGGCGGTGCTCAGCCATTGGCGCCAGAATGTCTATATCGCGTGTCACCAACGACGATTTGGTGGTAATACCGACTGGGTGGTTGAAGCGCGAGAGTACGTCGAGGATCTGCCGCGTTATTCCGAGGTTGCGTTCGATCGGCTGGTAGGGATCCGTGTTGGCGCCGAGTTGTATCATACGGCAGCGGTAGGAGGGTTTGCGGAACTCCGCCTCCAGCAACGCCGCCGCATCGCGCTTGTAGAACAGACGGCTCTCGAAGTCGAGGCCCGGTGACAGGCCGTGATGCGCGTGGCTCGGCCGCGCGAAGCAATAAATACAACCGTGCTCGCAGCCGCGGTAGGGATTGATCGAGCGGTCGAAAGGCACGTCCGGCGACGCGTTGCGAGCGATGATGGTCTTTGGCCTTTCTGCCGTCACCAGCGTACGGATCGGCGGAAGGTCGTCGTCCGGCAGGTTCCAACCATCATCGATGGCGTGACGTGTAAGGCTCTCGTATCGACTGCTGGCGTTGCTGATGGCGCCGCGCCCCTTGCGCGGTTGGTCGGGGACAAGATCAACCATGCGCCATGCTATACGCTGTATAAGAACACATCAAGAACATATATCCCGATGGCCGTGTCTAGACGTCATTCGCCCGATCGGTGGCTGTTCCCACCAGCAGACCTTTTTAGAAGGCGGCGTGCTTGGGAAAATTAGGGATTTGTTTTGAACAGCAAACGAAGACCCCAAAGTCAGTCTTGATGGTTAGCTCAAGCGCTTCCAACAATTTTCCACCGGACCTATCGGTCCGACGCCGGGCTTGAGCGGCTCGCCTAACGGTTTCTCGGACATGCTGACCGGATCAGGTCACTCCACGCCCTCGTTTACTCCCTCTCCTCATTTTATGGGTCGGGGGTTTTACTTACCCGGTCGGGTGCCAGGCGGCCAGCCGCAACCCCCCTTACCAACGACGCTGAATATGCTATTGAGAGGGCCTGTGGACGAACGAGGGATCCCGGGCCGTGCTCAGTATAGTCATCCCCACCCTTGATGCCGATGGCGAGCTGCGATCGGTTCTGTGCCGCGTCGCCGAGGTTGACCTGCCGATAGAAATCATCGTTGCTGACGGTGGTTCATCAGACGTCACTCGCAACATCGCACGTGTTAGTGGCGCGCGCGTCGTCACCGCGCCGCCCGGCCGAGGCGGCCAGCTTGCGGCCGGCGCCGAGGCGGCAGTCGGCTCGTGGCTGCTGTTCCTGCATGCCGACACTCGACCGGGGGATAGTTGGGCAGTGGTCATCAAGCGTTTCATAGCTCACCCCGGCAACGCCTATCGGGCTGGCTATTTCGTCTTCGCCCTCGACGATCCCGCGCCCGCAGCCAAGCGACTTGAACGGCTCGTCAACTGGCGATGCCGAACCTTCGGCCTTCCTTATGGCGACCAAGCCCTGCTGATCAGCCGCACCTTCTACGACCATCTCGGCGGCTTCAAGGAGATCCCGCTGATGGAGGATGTAGAGCTGGTGCGGCGCATCGGACGCTCCCGCCTGATTCCGCTGTCGACCATCGCCGTAACCTCGGCAGCGCGTTACCGGCGGGAAGGCTACCTAGTGCGCCCGGTCCTCAATCTGTTCTGCCTCGGGCTCTATTTTCTCGGCCTGCCGCCCGCCGTCATTGAGCGCATCTACCGATGGCGGTAGAGTGACCATGGAGCGTCATCTAGTCGCTTTCGTCCGCGCGCCGCGTCTCGGCACGGTCAAGACTCGGCTCGCCGCCGGTATTGGCACAGGCGCCGCCTGGATTTTCTATCGTAGGACGGCATCGCGTGTACTAAGACCCCTGCTCACCGATAGGCGCTGGCGGAGTTGGCTTGCAGTGACGCCAGACGCAGCGGCCACGGGCCGGTTCCCGTGGCCCAGCGCAAGCCGGATAATCCGTCAAGGGCCTGGCAATCTGGGCGACAGGATGGCGCGTGTGATGGCCGTCCTGCCGCCGGGTCCGGTTGTCATCATCGGTGTCGACGCGCCAGACCTTGCGCCAGCACACGTGGAGCAGGCGTTCCGGGCGCTCGGCGAGTGCGACACCGTGTTTGGCCCAAGCGCTGACGGCGGCTACTGGTTAGTCGGGCTCCGGCGCCGCCCTCGCATACTTGAGATCTTCGCTGGCGTACGGTGGTCGACAGAACACGCGTTCGACGACACCATCGCCAATCTTCCAGCAGCGGCAACGACGGCAATGCTTGACGAGCTGATCGACATCGACGACGTGGAAGCGCTCGAGCACTGGCGATTGGCTCAGATCAATATTCGCAATTGAAGCTCGCGTTTGAAGGCTTTGCGGGCGGTGAAATGTTGTGTGCAGACTTTTGGCAGCGCCACCGGCTATGTTCTTTTCGAAAATGGTCGCCTAACCGCCCTTAGCCCAGGCTCTTAGCTCACGAGCGAAACGCTCTCTCAAACACCGCCGGGTTCAGCTTGCTTCCCCTGAGCCACCTGATGAAATAGAGGTAGAGGCTTAAGTTGTGGACCAACTTCGGATGGTCGGTGACCAGCGTCTCTTCGACTGCATGCCAGTTGTTATTCAACATTGCGAACTCGTGATTGGTGGAGACTCGGCGCGTAAGGTCGAATAAAGCCGCGTCGGTTTCGAACGCATAGGCTGTTGCGGTGCAGAAATCGTCATAGCTCATATCGACGCCGGGTCGCTGGTATAACTCGGCGTGACTCTCCGCAGCGCCAAGATCGCCACGCTCATAGGTTCCGTTGGTGTCGCTTACCTAAGATCCCTCTTGGATGCGCGCGCTCAGCAAGTCGGTAGCGCCGACGAAGAATTAAGCTGGTGTTCGTGTATGCAACAGTAGAGAACGCAGCCCAGATCGAAGAGGGCGCTGTCCAGAGAACCTGACACGGGCCGCCGACACTATTCTAGCTGCTCTTGCAATCTCGGCATTAATTCGACGAAGTTGCACGGCTTGTGGCGGATATCGAGTTGGTCCCGCAGAATTTCGTCCCAGCCGTCCTTGCACGCGCCAGGTGAGCCCGGTAGCGCAAAGATGTAAGTGCCGCCAGCGACGCCGGCGCAGGCGCGGGACTGGATGGTCGAAGTTTTGATTTTCTGATAGCTGATCCAGCGGAACAACTCGCCAAAACCTGGGATATCCTTGTCACAGACGGCGGCCACTGCCTCGGGCGTTACGTCGCGCCCAGTGACACCCGTACCGCCGGTGGCGATGACGACGTCGATGCCCGGGTCGTTGATCCATTTGCGGAGCTGGGCCTCTATCTTGACCGTATCATCCGTGACAATGGCGCGATCGGCCAGAAAATGTCCGGCTTCCAACAGGCGCTGGACGAGGGCGTCGCCGGAGCGATCGTTTTCGAGCGTACGGCTATCGGATACGGTCAGGACGGCGAGGTTAACTGGAAGGAAACTAGTTTCAGTTGCGTGGCCCATCGCTCTCTGCCATCTCTTCAGCCTGTTGTCCGAGTTCGACATACACTGGCCATTCACCAGCGGCAATGGCGTCAAGCGAGGGGGTGCGCTGACCAAAACGGTTGCGATAGATCCACAAATTCGAGAGCACGCGCTCGATGAAAATTCGGGTTTCACGGCTCGGCAGGCTTTCGATGAAAAACAGCGGGTCGCTCATGTAGTCGGTCCGGCGCCGCCATTTATTGAGGTTTCCGGGCCCGCCATTCCAGGCCGCCGCCATCAGGAACAGATCACCCTTGATCTTCTCGTCCTTGAGCAGGATCTCAATGTACTTCTGTCCAAGGTGTAGGTTAATCTCCGGTGTATATAGCTTGGTTCGCTTTTCCCAACGATAGGTCTTGTCGCGGGCGACGAAACCGGCTGTACTCGGCATCAACTGCATTAAACCGCGCGCACCAGCCCAGCTTTTGGCCTTGGGGTTGAAATTCGATTCCTGGCGGATTAACGCGTATATAAGGGCACGGTCGACCCGAAATCCATCGGACGGCGTCCAAAAGGGTATAGGATAGGAGGCGCCATCGAAGCCGCCGCCGTCGGGATAGAGCTGTTGACCCAGGCGCAGCGCCAGCGACGCCATGTTATTGCGCACGGCAAGCCCGAGA
>PTLJ01000081.1 GCA_002938045.1 Alphaproteobacteria bacterium MarineAlpha3_Bin4 | reverse complement strand
GTGCCCGGCCGGTATTACCACTGGCTCCGCGTCTGCCATCGGTACGGCTCCTTCCCCCGTCGGTCTTTATCGTGCTCAGTTCAAGTAATATAATGCGGGGTTCCTGCTTACTCAACTGCGACCCAGCGATGGACGAGAGTGGCCGTGTGCTGATCTTGGCCTGCGTCTGCGCGTTGCTGGCTATGTCCGCGATATCGGGTTATGGGCTGATCGGGATAGCCATTGTTTCCACGGCTTAAGCACTACCTTGCACCCTATTGGGGTTGCCCATACCAACGACTTTCTCGTACCGGCAATATAGTGCCAGCAGCAGGTGGCTTTGCCATGGTCTTTGGTATTCGTGCCATTTGCGGGCTGCCAATCGCTGCGTTATTTGCAGAGCCACTTAGCGCAGGCGGGTTGTTCGTTTTTCGCAGTGCTATAAGTGTAGCAGCTGCAGGCCTAATCTCATAGCACATGCGCCAATGAGAGACGCTGTCTGTCGAAGAACAGATAGATTTCCAGGCTATGTTGCTCACTTCGCTGATAATTGGTGAACTTGATCCCCGCGGGGAATCGATTTGCAACAACAAGTCTTCAGGTAGAGTTTTGAATTTTATTAAGTGGAGTGCAAAATGACAGAAAACGAAAATAGCATAAAGTCATTGGTCCTGGTTCCGGGATGCCTGACTTTTGCCGACTTGAGAACCTTGGCTTCACCCGGCGTTTCTTTGCAACTCGTGCCGGAAAGCTATCAAGCTGTCGACAAGGCTTCCAGTCTAGTGCGAAACATCGTCGAGTCCGGTCAGCGCACGTACGGCGTGAATACGGGTGTAGGCACTCTCTCTGACCGTTCCATAGCGGCCGAGGATGTGGCCGAGCTGCAGCGCCGAATAGTGCTCTCCAACGCGGCCGGAACAGGCCCGTGGCTACCGGATCACGTCGTGCGATGGATATTGGTCCTAAAGATTAATGCTCTAGCAACCGGATTCTCCGGTGTCCGGCGTGAACTCATCGACGCTCTGATAGTGCTCTTCAATTCGGGACTGGTTTCCGTCGTGCCGTCAAAAGGGTCCGTCGGCGCATCAGGCGATTTGGCACCGCTCGCGCATCTGGCGGCGACACTCATCGGAGAAGGGGAATTTCGGTGTAATGAAAAGTCGGAATCGGCCCAGGCGGCATTGGACGCCGCTGGGATCCCCCCGTTTCGATTAGCAGCGAAGGAAGGACTCGCCATGATCAATGGCACCCAAGCATCCACGGCGCTCGCGGTTGACGGCCTTTTCCAGGCGGAATCGGTGTTCGCGGCGGCCGTTATCGCCGGTGCGTTGAGCATGGAGGCGACGCTCGGACAAGCCTCGGCGTTCGACCCACGAATTCAGGAACTCCGACAGCAACTGGGTCAGGTAGATATTGCTGCTGTTTATCGATCACTGTTGGACTCAAGTGAGATTCAGGATCAGGCGAAGCGGGACGGGCGGGTCCAAGATCCCTATTGCTTACGATGCCAACCCCAGGTCATGGGTTCTTGTTTGGACTTCCTTCGGTTCAGTGCCGAGATCATCAACAGAGAGATCAACGCGGTTACCGACAATCCGTTGGTCGATGCCGAAACAGGAGACATCCTTTATGGCGGAAACTTTCATGCAGAGCCCATTGGAATGGCTGCCGATGTCGTTGCTCTGCCGCTATGTGAGATCGGCGCTATGTCCGAGCGGCGGATTGCTCTCCTTACCGATGCCAACCATAGCAAGCTACCAGCGTTCCTCGCCGGCACGAGCGGCCTCGATTCCGGCTTCATGGCTGCGCAGGTTACAGCGGCGGCCCTCGCGAGTGAGAACAAGCACCTCGCTAACCCGGTAAGCACGGATACCATTCCGACAATCGGCAACCACGAAGACTTTGTCAGCATGGCGACACACGCCGCGCGCCGACTGTCGGAGATGACGGAAAACGCGGCGGCGATAGTCGCGGTCGAACTTCTTGCCGCTTGTCAAGGGCTGGAATTCAGGCGGCCGGCAAAATCCAGCAAAGTGCTTGAGGAAGTCGTCGGAGGAATTCGTGAAATAGCCGCGCCTTTTACGGAAGACCGATATTTTGCGCCCGATCTTGAGGCTGTCAAGCGCCTGATCGGCAAAGGCTGGTTCATCAAATTCGTCCCGGACGAAGCAAGGCTGGCGCAATGATTCTCCGCGCCATCCTTAAGAAGATAATCCTGGCAATCTCCGTCACCAGTCGACACGAACCGGACCCCGGCCGCCACACGCCCTAGGCGGCTTTGACAAGGGTCCTGTTGAGGTAGTCGTTGACCTCTTGGGAGAGTTTATCCATGTGTTTTTGGAAAAAATGATCCGATCCCTTGATGATCCGGTACTCGACCTCGATGTTCTTCTGCTTCTGCAGCTTCTGGGCCAGCTTGTCGACAGACGCCTGTGGCACGACAATATCCCTATCGCCGTGAATGATGATGCCGTCTGCAGGACACGGAGCCAGGAAAGAAAAATCGTGCATACTCGCCGGCGGTGCGATCGAGATGAAGCCGTCGATCTCCGGGCGCCGCATCATCAGCTGCATCGACACCCAGGCACCGAACGAAAAGCCGGCTATCCAGCAACTCTGCGTGTTGCCGTTCCGCGATTGCATCCAGTCGAGCGCCGAGGCGGCGTCGCTGAGTTCACCCTGACCGTTGTTGAACTGTCCCTGCGAGCGGCCGACGCCACGGAAATTGAACCTCAATACCGAGAACCCGCGCTGGACGAAGGTCTGGTAGAGGGCGTAGATGATTTTATTGTTCATGGTGCCGCCATGTTGGGGGTGCGGATGCAGCAACAAGGCTATCGGGGCGTTGTGTCTCTTCGAATGGTGGTAGCGGCCTTCGATGCGGCCCTCGGGGCCGTTGAATATCACTTCGGGCATATGTTTTCCGCGCTCTTGATTAGCAAAATGGCCTAAAACCTGACTGCTCTAATAAGGTATAAAATTAGCCTAAGTGACCGATTTTAAAAAGATACATCTCTAATACTTGATCAAATTACTAGGTTAACTTATATTCCCTTAACAAGTATCTTTAGTAGCCACCCCGTCGCTATGTTGGATAAGGCATTGCGTCTCATATCTCGGTTGTCTACCAAAAAGATATAGGAGAAACCATTATTTTCAAGAGGTATAAAGCCGATATCACCGCCTTTATGGAGCGTGATCCGGCGGCCCGCGGTGTGCTTGAGGTGGTGCTCTGTTACCCGGGGTTCCACGCCTTGGTGTATTATCGCATGTCCAACTGGCTGTGGCGGCATCAGTTTTTCCTGCTCGGCCGAGTTGTTTCCCAAATCGGCAAGATGCTGACCACCATCGAAATTCATCCAGGCGCCAGAATTGGCGAGCGTTTCGTGATCGACCACGGCACTGGCGTGGTCATCGGCGAGACCGCCGTGATCGGCGACGACGTCACTCTCTATCACGCGGTCACGCTGGGCGGGATCTCGCCGTCCGAGGACTCGCAGAGTCAGGTCGGCGTCAAGCGCCACCCGACGCTGGAAAAGGGCGTTATAGTGGGGTCCGGTGCTCAGGTATTAGGCCCGATCACGATCGGTATGAACACCCGGATCGGCGCCAACTCGGTGGTCACCAAGGACATTCCCCCCGCGGTAACTGTGGTCGGCATTCCGGCCCGGACAATGATGCCGAGGGACAAGAAGAAGGCGCACGAGTTCCAGGCCTACGGCACGCCGGCCGACGATTACCCGGACCCGGTTGTGCAGGCAATCGATAACCTGCGCGGCCAGGTTGCGCAGCTGATGAAGCGTATCGAGGACCTTGAGATAGTGGTTGAAGCTCCAATGGCTGCGGAGGAGCGGGGCAGCGGCGGCCAGAGCCGGGGCAAGAACGAAAAGGGCAAACAGCCGGCGGCGTGAACTGCTGGTTTTGGTTACAAGTACACCCCGCAAGCGTGGCAGGATGTGGATTAGGAGGTGAAACATGAAACTCAGTACCAAGGGTCGCTATGCGGTGATGGCGATGGTCGACCTCGCGACCCGGTCGGGGGGTAAGCCGATCGCGCTGTCCGACGTGGCAGAGCGCCAGGAGATCTCGCTGTCCTATCTGGAGCAGTTGTTCGGCAAGTTGCGGAAGGGTGACCTGGTGAAGAGTGTGCGCGGCCCGGGCGGCGGCTACCTGTTGGCCCGCAATGCGTCGGAGACGCGGATTTCCGACATCATCCTGGCCGTCGATGAGCCGATCCATGCAACTCGCTGTACGCCGGGCTCGCCGCAAGGCTGCAGGTCGAACAAGAGCCGTTGTCTGACCCATGATCTGTGGGAGGAACTCGGCAATCAAATCTATCTTTGTCTCAGTTCGATTTCGGTTGCGGACGTCGTCAACAAGCGTGTGTTCGGCACCAGTGGCCAGGTCTACAGTCAAGTTTTTAGCGACGATCCCGCGGTCGCCGTGAAATAGCCCCGTTACCCGGCACCGACGCCGACAAGCATAGATTTCTGGAGTTCCGATGGGCATGAATAGCGCCGCCTACCTGGATCATAATGCGACCACGACGCTGAGGCCGGAGGCCGCGGCAGCGGTTCGTGGCGGGCTCGGCCTAACCGGCAATCCGTCCTCGGTGCACCGGTTCGGACGTCTCGTCCGCCGCGCCATTGAGGATGCCCGCGACGCCGTTGCGGCACTTGTCGGCGCACGGCCGGCTGAGGTCGTCCTTACCAGCGGCGGTACCGAAGCCAACAACCTGGCAATTAGGGGCGTCTGCGAGAGGCGCGTACTGGCTTCGGCGGTTGAGCATCCCTCAGTCCTCGGCGCGGCCGACGCAATCGCCCAAGTGCCGGTCGACGGAGACGGGGTCGTCGATCTCGCGGCGCTGACGGACCTGTTGGCTGCCGATACTGCCCCGGCCCTGGTTTCGGTGATGCTGGCTAACAACGAGACCGGCGTTGTTCAGCCGCTGGCTTCAGTGGCCGAGATTGCTCATAGCCATGGCGCGGTTCTCCATTGTGATGCCGTCCAGGCGGCCGGCAAGATCGCTTTCGATTACAGGAATTTGGGCGTTGACCTGTTGACACTGTCTGCTCATAAGCTTGGTGGGCCGGCCGGCGTTGGCGCGCTGGTAATCGCCGGTGACGTCGCCGTAACGGCGGTCAATTGCGGCGGCGGCCAGGAGCGCGGCTTCCGCGCCGGCACCGAGAACGCGGCCGGGATCGCTGGGTTCGGCGCTGCGGCAGCGGTCGCCACCAGCGGGCTACCGGCCTTCGCCGAACTGGCCCGGTGGCGTGACCGCATCGAGCAGCGGATCGCCGAGGCGGCGTCGGTGCAAGTGTTTGGCGCCGGCACCGAACGGCTGCCCAATACTTCTTGTCTAGCGATGCCGGGCGTTGACTCGGAGACCCAGGTGATGGCGTTCGATCTCGCCGGTATCGCTGTCAGCGCCGGCTCGGCGTGCTCCGCCGGTAAGGTCGAGCCGAGTCATGTTCTCGACGCCATGGGAGTCGATGCGGCCGAAGCCGATTGCGCGATTCGCGTTAGTCTCGGGTGGGATAGCACCGAGGCTGACGCGGAGCGGTTCATTGACGCTTGGATCAAGCTCTATCAGCGCCTCGGTGACGCACCGACAACGGCGATGGCGGTTTGAGGTCGATGGCATGTGCGGAGCAGGCAATACGGAGACCGGGCGGATGACTAGCAACGGGCGACCGATCTATCTCGATTATCAGGCGACAACGCCAACCGATCCGTGCGTCGTTGAGGCAATGCTTCCGTTCTTCAACCAGAAGTTCGGCAATCCCCATTCGCGCGACCATTTTTACGGCTGGGAGGCTGAGGACGCGGTTGAACGGGCACGCCGGCAGGTGGCGGTACTGTTGGGCGCTAACCCGAAGGAGATCATCTTCACGTCCGGCGCTACCGAGTCCAACGTACTGGCACTCAAGGGTGCCGCTTATTCCCATCGCGAGAAGAAGAACCGCATCGTGACTACCGCGATCGAACACAAATGTGTGCTCGAGACCTGCAAGCGCTTAGAGCGCGAGGGCTTCGAGATCGTTTACGTCGACGTCGGTAAAGACGGATTGGTCGATCCTGACAAACTGGGCTCTGCACTCGACGAGCGCACGGTGATGGTATCCGTGATCGGTGTCCACAACGAGATCGGTGTCATCCAGCCGCTGGTCGAGATTGGTGCATTGTGTCGTGAGGCGGGCGTTTATTTCCATACCGACTGTGCTCAGGGAGTAGGCAAGATCCCGCTCGACGTGGAGGCCATGAAGATCGACTTGTTGAGCCTGTCTGGGCATAAGGTCTATGGACCAATGGGCATCGGAGCCCTTTACGTGCGCCGCCGGCCCCGCGTCCGCCTCGAGCCATTGTTCGACGGTGGCGGCCAGGAACGTGGGATTCGGTCCGGGACGCTACCGGTGCCGCTTTGCGTCGGACTCGGCCTGGCTTGTGAGATCGCCGCCGATAAAATGGTCGATGAGGTGTCGCGGCTCGGCCGCTTCCGCGACCGGCTGCTGGCCGGGCTTCGTGACAGGATCGCCGACCTTCAAGTCAATGGCGACATCGAGCACCGTATTCCCGGCAATCTCAATATCAGCTTTCCCGGCCTGCAGATAGCGGATTTGATGTCCAGCCTTGAGGGCCTGGCCCTGTCGAGCGGCTCGGCCTGCACGTCGGCCTCGGTCGAGCCGTCTTATGTGCTTCGCGCCCTCGGACTGTCCGACGATCTAGCCAACGCTTCGGTTCGGATCGGGATCGGGCGGTTTACGACCGAGGACCAAGTCGAGCAGGCGATCGAGATGATCGCCGGCGAAGTCGAACGCCAACGCACGGGCCAGTCGGCGTCGCAACGGGTTCCCGCCGAGTAACGGCGGCCATTGAGTGAGAGGAAGAACGCATGAACGCATCCGCGAGAACAGCTGAACAAATCCGCGAACTGACGGATGACACGTACAAGTACGGGTTTGTCACCGATATCGAATCAGAAACCGCGCCGAAGGGCTTGAACGAAGATATCATCCGATTTATCTCGGCCAAGAAGAGCGAACCGGAATGGCTCCTGGAATGGCGT
>PTLJ01000080.1 GCA_002938045.1 Alphaproteobacteria bacterium MarineAlpha3_Bin4 | reverse complement strand
GGCTACCTACCTGGTTGCCATTGTGTTGATTGTCCGACGTTCAAGAAGATCGCGAAGCTCGCCCCGCCATGGATGCAGGTCGGGACGGCATTCTACGAGGGTGGCTGACAAGGGCCGCGCGGGCTACTTGATTTGTGCCTGCCGGATCTCCGTGTTGATGCTGTGAAGCCCGAGGTTCTGTTGCCGCACTGCCTCTTCCTCCTGCGCAAGGAACATTTCGACTAAGGTAAGTTCTGCTTGAGGGCCAAGAGATTCTTGTTGAACATCTGGTAATTATTGCCGCTGAGCGCTTAAACGAAGACAGTCCAAGCCCAGGTTTTTCGGTCTAGGCGAATTATGGACATTGCAGGGCGGGTTCCCTACATTCGCAACCGCGCTGGCTCGTCCGGCCGATAACACGATCCTAGGAGATCTATGCGACTTTCCCGCTATTTCCTACCGACACTTAAGGAAAACCCTTCTGAGGCCGAGATCGTCTCGCATAGGCTGATGCTGCGCGCCGGCATGATCCGTCAGTCTAGCGCCGGCATCTACTCTTGGTTGCCACTCGGTTACAACGTCCTGAAGAAGATTGAGCAGATCGTTCGCGAAGAGCAGAACGCCATCGGTTGCCAGGAATTAGTGATGCCGACCATCCAGCCCGCCGACCTGTGGCGCGAGAGCGGCCGCTACGACGTTTACGGACCTGAGATGCTGCGCATCAAGGACCGACACGAACGCGACATGCTGTACGGTCCTACCAACGAGGAACAGATCACGGAAATCTTCGCTGCTTCGGTGAGAAGCTATCGGGACCTGCCAAAGTTGCTCTATCACATCCAATGGAAGTTTCGCGACGAAGTCCGCCCACGCTTCGGCGTTATGCGCGGCCGTGAGTTCCTTATGAAGGACGCCTACTCGTTCGACATGGACGCCGCCGGCGCGCGCCGCTCATACAACAAGATGTTTATTTCGTACTTGAAAACCTACGAACGCATGGGCTTGACCGCCATCCCGATGGCCGCCGATACCGGCCCTATTGGCGGCGACATGAGCCATGAGTTTTTGATTTTGGCCGACACGGGCGAAAGCGAGATTGCCTGCCACGGGAAATGCCTAGAGATGGATTGGGCAAAGGATATTGATCTCGATGGCGATTTGCAGCCGATCGTCGACGACCTGACTAGCCGCTACGCCGCCACGGATGAGAAACGCGATCCTGAGGTGGAAAAGGCGCTCGGCGATGACCTAGTGACAGCGCGCGGCATCGAAGTCGGCCATATCTTCTATTTCGGCACCAAGTATTCCGAAGCCATGCGCGCGCGGGTCACCAGTGAAGACGGCGATGAGGTAGTTCCTGAAATGGGATCCTACGGAATCGGAGTATCGCGTCTTGTTGGCGCCATAATTGAAGCATCTCATGACGAAAACGGCATCATCTGGCCAGACGCCGTGGCGCCGTTTGCCATCGGATTGGTCAACCTGAAGGTCCATGACGAGGACTGTCGGGTGGCCTGCGACGAGACCTATGCCAAGTTGCAGGCGGAGGGAGTCGAGGTGCTCTACGACGACCGAGACACACGCGCTGGCGTCAAGTTCGCCAATATGGACCTGATTGGGCTGCCGTGGCAGCTGGTTATCGGACCACGCAACCTGAAGAACGGCATCGTAGAATTGAAACGGCGTGCCACCGGCGAGCGCGAAGAGTTGAGTTTTGACTCGGTCCTCGCCAAGATGCGTGGATGACCGGCGCCCGCCGGCCCAATGGGGGAATCTGAACTAACGTGTTTTCCCGCTTCGAATGGATGGTGGCCATGCGCTATCTCCGGGCCCGCCGCCAGGAGGGGTTCATCTCGGTAATCGCCTGGTTCTCGCTCTTGGGAATCGCCTTAGGCGTCGCTACGCTGATCATCGTTATGGCGGTGATGAATGGCTTCCGCCAGGAGCTACTGACCCGCATTCTTGGCCTCAACGGACATCTCAGCTTCTACGGCCAATCCAACAAGCTCACCAATTTCGACAGCATCGCCGAGCAGTTACGCCGTGTGCATGGTGTTGTCGCCGTTACGCCGATGATCGAGGGCCAGGTCATGGCAACGGCGCGCAGTGTCGCGCAGGGTGCCGTGGTCCGGGGCCTGCGGCCCGAGGACCTAGCCCGGCGCGCGATCGTCGCCAACAGTATCCAGGACGGCACGCTGGCCGCCTTTTCAGGCAAGGACACGGTCGTCATCGGCCACCGCCTGGCTCAAAAAATGGGCCTCGGGATCGGTGACAAGATTACGCTGATCTCGCCGAAGGGAATTGTTAGCGCCTTCGGCACCGTGCCCCGATTTAAGGCGTATAAGATCGCCGCCACCTTCCAGATCGGCATGTACGAATACGATTCTAACTTTATCTTCATGCCAATGGAGGCCGCGCAACTCTATTTTCAGCTGACGGGCGCGGTCACTAACTTGGAGATCTTCATCGACAACCCTGACCGCGCACAGGCACTGGCGCGCGAAATCGCGACCTCGTTGGCCAAGTTTGGGCGTGTCCACGATTGGCAACGCGCCAACGCCAAATTCTTCAACGCCATTCAGGTGGAACGCAATGTTATGTTCCTAATTCTAACGCTGATCATCCTGGTCGCCGCCTTTAATATCATCTCGTCGATGATGATGCTGGTAAAGGACAAGGGCCGTGATATTGCAATCCTCCGCACCATGGGCGCGACTCGCGGCATGATCATGCGTGTGTTCTTCCTGGCGGGCGCCAGCGTCGGTTTCATCGGCACTTGTGCTGGGTTCGGTCTGGGGCTTTTGTTTTCCCTCAACATTGAGACAATCAGGCAATGGGTTCAAGGGCTCACCGGAACCGAACTGTTCGCGGCGGAGATCTACTTTTTGTCGAAATTACCGGCCGTGGTCGACCCAAAGGAGGTCGCAGCGGTGGTGCTAATGGGTTTTGGGCTGTCGTTTCTGGCCACCCTTTATCCGTCCTGGCGAGCGGCGCGTCTGGATCCGGCGGAGGCGCTCCGCTATGAGTGATGCAAGCCCGAGCGCGGCCGAGATGCACCAAGCGGCGCAGCGTCATCTGTTGAGCAGCAGCACTGACTCCGTCCTCAAACTTGATGGCATCGTCCAGACCTTTTGCCAGGGACACGAGGTGCTGAAGGTGCTGCGCGGCGTCAACTTGGCTATCGCCAAAGGCGAGGTCGTCGGCCTCGTCGGCCCGTCGGGAGCGGGCAAATCAACGCTCCTACAAATCGCCGGGCTATTGGAGATGCCGACTTCCGGTGCCGTCGACATCGCCGGCCAGGCCTGCAACGTCCTAAACGACGACGCGCGAACCGCCATGCGCCGCAACAACTTGGGATTTGTCTATCAACATCACCACCTGTTGCCCGAATTCTCGGCTCTCGAGAACGTAGCCATCCCGCAAATCATCACCGGGCTGAGCCGGGACGAGGCCTTCAAGCGGGCCAGTGAGCTTCTCGGTTGGATGGGGCTGGAGGCGCGCGAAAAACACCGCCCGGCCAGGCTGTCCGGTGGTGAGCAGCAGCGCGTCGCGATCGCCCGGGCGATCGCGACCTCGCCAACGCTTCTGCTCGCCGACGAACCAACTGGCAACCTTGATCCGCATACTGCCGACGAGGTGTTTAGCTTATTGTTGCGGCTGGCCCGCGGCGCCGGTCTGGCGGCCCTGATCGCCACCCATAATCTGGATGTAGCCGCTAAGATGGACCGAATTGTGCGCCTGGGTGACGGCCGGCTGATCGAAGCCTAGCCCCGACAACGTCAGTTATATTATCCACCGACCCCCAAAAACTTGGGGATAAACCCGTAACGACCGTAACACTTGCTGACACCCATCACCGTTTGTGGAATCCTATGAGTGCCATGTCAGATACCGGCTTTGTTCATCTCAGGGTTCATTCCGCCTATTCGCTATCGGAAGGCGCGATCCAGGTCAAAGAATTGGTCGCGCTATGCCGCGATCAGGGCATGCCAGCGGTTGCTATCACCGATACCAATAACCTGTTCGGTGCCTTCGAGTTCTCCTCCGCCGCCGCCCAAGCCGGCGTGCAGCCTATCATCGGTTGCCAACTCGCGGTCGCCCTGGAGACGCCGAAAAAACCCCGTCACCGCACTGGAAGCGGTTCCCCTGACGCCGACGACGTCGCATCGGCGCCGATGGTGTTTCTGATCCAGAACCAGACCGGATACCATAACCTATTGAAATTGCTGTCTGTTGCCTATATCGGCAGCGACGATGCGAGTGAACCGATGGTGCCGATGGCAGCCATTGCGAGCCACGCAGAAGGCATAATTGCCTTTACCGGCGGATCGGATGGGCCGGTCGGACGACTGCTGGCGGACGCACGGACGGCGGAGGCTGAAGACCTGACCCGACGGTTGTCGGCCGCGTTCCCGGGCAACCTCTATGTCGAGATCATGCGTCACAGCCTGGACATCGAGGAAGAAACCGAACCTGGTTTCCTCAAACTTGCCTATAAGCTCGATCTGCCGCTGGTCGCCACAAACGACGTGTTCTTCTCCGATTCGAGCATGTACGACGCCCACGACGCCCTAATCTGCATTGCTGCAGGCATCAACGTCGCCCAGGACGACCGTCGGCGCCTTACGCCGGACTACAGGTTCAAGGGTGCGCAGGAGATGCGCACGCTGTTTGCCGATCTGCCCGAGGCCGTCGATAACACCATCGTCATCGCCCGGCGCTGCGCATTCATGGTGGAGCCGGTCGAGCCGATCCTGCCGCCCTACCACTGCGGCAAAGGGCGTACGGAAGAGGATGAACTCAAGTGTCGAGCTGAAGCAGGGCTAGCACGACGCCTCGAGGCAACTGTATTCACGGCGCAAATGATGCCCGAGGAACGCGAGAAAGCTGCAGAACCCTATCGCCGGCGACTCAAATACGAACTCGGCGTCATCATCGACATGGGGTTTCCGGGTTATTTCCTAATCGTCGCCGACTTTATCCACTGGGCTAAGGAACACGGAATCCCGGTGGGCCCAGGGCGGGGGTCCGGAGCAGGTTCCTTGGTCGCATGGGCGCTGCAAATCACTGATCTAGACTCCTTGCGTTGGGGGCTACTGTTCGAACGTTTTCTTAACCCGGAACGCGTTTCGATGCCGGACTTCGACATCGACTTTTGTCAGGACCGCCGCGACGAGGTGATCCGCTACGTGCAGGAAAAATACGGCCGCGATCACGTTGCCCAGATTATCACCTTCGGAAAACTCCAGGCTCGCGCCGTCCTGCGCGACGTCGGCCGGGTGTTCGAAATACCCTACGGCTATGTCGACAAAATCTGCAAATTAGTGCCCAACAATCCGGCCTACCCGGTGACGCTAAGTCAGGCTATCGCCGGCGAGCCACAGCTGAGGCAAATGATCAGGAATGATCCAGCTGTCGCGCGCCTGGTAGATATTGCCAAGCGGCTAGAGGGCCTTTACCGCCATGCCTCAACCCACGCCGCAGGGGTCGTCATCAGCGACCGTGCGCTGGACGAACTAATTCCGCTCTACCGCGACCCGCGCTCCGACATGCCGGTCACTGGTTTCAATATGAAATACGTCGAATCCGCAGGCTTGGTGAAGTTCGATTTCCTCGGCCTCAAGACCCTGACAGTTCTGGCGACGGCTGAGCGATTGGTGCGCGAAACCGGCGAAGCCCTCGATCTCACGAGTATTCCGCTCGACGATCCGGCGACCTTCGCGATGATCAGCGAAGGAATGACAACCGGGGTCTTCCAGTTGGAAAGCTCGGGTATGATCGACGTTCTAACCAAACTTGGACCCGATACTTTTGAGGACATCATCGCCGTCGTCGCGCTGTATCGTCCAGGGCCGATGGATAACATTCCGAGCTACATCAAGCGCAAGCACGGCGAGGAGAAACCCGATTATTTATATCCGACCCTCGAAGGCATCCTCAAAGAGACCTTCGGCATCATAATTTATCAGGAACAGGTGATGCAGATTGCCCAGGAACTCTCTGGTTACAAGCTCGGTAGCGCCGATCTACTGCGCCGCGCTATGGGCAAGAAGATCCAATCCGAGATGGATCAGCAACGCCAAACCTTCATCGTCGGTGCCATGAATAAGGGAGTGCGGGAAGACAAGGCGGCCGAGATCTTTGACCAGGTTAACAAATTCGCCGGCTACGGCTTCAACAAGTCCCACGCCGCAGCCTATGCGCTCATCGCCTATCAAACAGCGTACATGAAGGCCAAACACCCAGTCGAGTTTTTAACTGCCTCGATGACACTCGATTTTCACAATACCGACAAACTCAATGTCTTTCGCCAGGAGTTGAAACGCCTCGGGATACCGTTGTTACCGCCCGACATCAACGCATCAGAAGTACTGTTCAGCGTCGAACACCGCGAAGGCGACCGCGCCGCCATCCGCTACTCCCTTGCTGCGGTCAAGAACATTGGCGAGGGAGCAATGCAGAGTATCGTCGACGAACGTCGGCGGAACGGCCCGTTCAAAGACCTTTTAGATTTTGCAGGCAGGTTCGATGCGCGGCAGGTCAACAAGCGCCAGGTGGAGAACCTAGCTCTTGCCGGCGCGTTCGATTCACTCGCCCCCAACCGCCGACGCATGTTCGAGGGCGTAGAAACCTTAATACGCCACGCCAGTGCCGTGCAGAGCGAGCGTGACAGCGACCAGATCGGACTGTTCGGCATCAACACTGAACCGGCGCTCAAGATTGAGCTTCCCGATATTCCCGACTGGTCGATGATGGAGAAGCTGGATCAGGAGTTCAGCGCACTGGGTTTTTATCTTACGGCCCATCCCCTGGATGCTTTTGCTAAAAGCCTGGAGCGGCTCAACGTGCGCCCGTCCGCCTACGTCGTCGCCAGTGGACAGGCTGGTACCGTTAAGCTCGCAGGTACCTTGGTGTCGAAGAAGGAACGCACGTCGGCCAAAGGCAACCGTTACGCATTCATCCAATTCACCGACACCTCAGGCACATTCGAGGTAACGGCGTTCTCGGAAGCGCTGACAGAGGCGGGCGAACTGCTCGAACCCGGCAATTCGTTGATGATCCGCGGCGCGGTGCAGTTTGAG